>CAMBWJ010000001.1 GCA_945871545.1 uncultured Clostridia bacterium
CCTTCACCGCGTCCACGGCGCTGTCCGCCGCGTCCCTGACCTTCTCCACCACCGGCGCTGCCTTCTCCTTCACGTCCTCGATCACCGGCGCGGCCTTCTCGCGCACCTCGCCGACGGTCTCCTTCGCCTTCTCCTTCACGTCCTCCAGTACGGGCGCGGCCTTCTCCTTCGCCCGCTCCAGCGCCTCCTTCGCGCTGTTAAACAGCTCGCTCATGCTGCCTCCTCCGCCGGAATTCCGGCCATATGTATTTCTGTATTTATTGTAGCATCGCGGCGCGCGTTTTTCAATCCCGGGGGCTTGCCAAAAACCCGAACATTCATTATAATACAAATGGATATTACAAAAAAAGCAGCGGTCATTTAACAGTCCGCGTTGATAATCGAAGCAGACAGAATGAATATTTGAGGAGGTTGAACTATGAATTTTGAGCTTCTGCACCCGGCAGACCAGCTGGTGATGATCATGGACCGCATTTATTCCTACGGCATGACCACCACCTCCGGCGGCAACCTTTCCATTCGCGACGAGAACGGCGACATCTGGATCACCCCCTCCGGCATCGACAAGGGCAGCCTGACCCGCGCGGACATCATGCAGATCAAGCCCGACGGCACGGTGATCGGCCTGCACAAGCCCAGCGTGGAGTTCCCCATCCACAGCAACATCTACAAGCTGCGCCCCGACCTGCGCGCCATCGTGCACGCCCATCCCCCGGTGATGGTGGCCTTCAGCCTGGTGCGCCAGGTTCCCGACACGAAGCTGATCCCCAATGCCTCGTTGGTGTGCGGCGAGATCGCCATGGCGAAGTACGACATTCCCGGAAGCGAGCAGCTGGGCAAGAACATCGCCGAGAAGTTCGCCGAGGGCTACAATGCGGTTCTCATGGAGAACCACGGCGTGATCTGCGGCGCGGGCGATCTGTACCACGCCTTCATGGTGTTTGAGACCGCCACCTCCTGCGCGCAGATCGAGCTGGACGCCCGCAAGCTGGGCGCACCCCGCCGCCTGAGCGATGCGCAGATCGCCATGGACAGCTCCAAGGCCCATCCGCCGCTGGACGCCTTCGAGGCCAAGCAGGTCTCCAGCGAGGAGCGCGCGGGACGGCGTGACCTGTGCACGCTGATCCACCGCTCCTACGACCAGCGCCTCTTCACCAGCACCCAGGGCACCTTCTCCATGCGCCTCTCCGACGGCTCCTTCCTCATCACCCCCTACATGAAGGACCGCAAGTATCTGGAGCCGGAGGACATCGTGCGCATCAAGGGCGGCATGTGCGAGCTGGGCAAGACCCCCAGCCGCTCGGTGCTGCTGCACCAGCGCATCTATGAGCTGCACCCGGACATCAATTCCGTCATCATCGCCCATCCCCCGGCGACCATGGCTTTCGCCGTGACCGACGCGGAGTTCGACTCCCGCCTGATCCCGGAGAGCTACATCTCCCTGCGCAATGTGGTGCGCCTGCCCTACGCCGCCACCACGCTGGACGTGGACGGCGCGGCAAAGACCTTCACGCCCCAGCAGCCGGTGATCCTGGTGGACAACCAGTGCGCCATCGTGGCGGGCACCTCGCTGCTTAACGCCTTCGACCGCCTGGAGGTGCTGGAGTACAGCGCCGCCGCCATCATCGCTGCCAGCGACATCGGCAAGCTGGTGCTGATCTCCGACGAGGAGATTCGCGATCTGAAGGTCGCCTTCAAGCTGACCGACGGCGAGGAATGATCCCCCAGCCAAATCCCGAACATGCAGGACAACGCCCCCGATTGCATTTCGCAGTCGGGGGCGTTGCTGTCGCCAGAACGGTCAATGCGCTACGCCGCGTTCGTTCTGACGGGCGCAGCCCTCCGTTTTTGGGCGATTGCACGCCCATCCAGTAAAATTCCCGAAAAAAATCTTTCAAAACCTGTTGACAAAGCGGCGAATGTGGAATATAATACCTACAATTCCGGTATGAAATTATGGTTTATTTGACCTGTCATACCATTGAACCGAACGAATGGAAGGGAGCATAATCACATGGGTATCTATCAGAAGATTACGGATCTGATCGGCGGCACGCCGCTTATGGAGCTGGGCAATTATGAGAGGAAGAACGGTCTGGAGGCGACGGTGCTGGCCAAGCTGGAGTATTTCAATCCGGCGGGCTCCATCAAGGACCGCATCGCCCGGGCCATGCTGGACGACGCGGAGGAGAAGGGCGTTCTAAAGCCCGGCGCGGTCATCATCGAGCCGACCAGCGGCAACACGGGCATCGGCCTGGCGGCGGTAGGCGCGTCCCGGGGCTATAAGGTGATCCTCACCATGCCGGAGACGATGAGCGTGGAGCGCCGCAATCTGCTGAAGGCCTACGGCGCGGAGCTGGTACTCACCGACGGCAGCAAGGGCATGAAGGGTGCGATTGCGAAGGCGCAGGAGCTGGCGGAGGCCACGCCGGGCAGCTTCATCCCCGGCCAGTTCACCAACCCGGCCAACCCGGAGATTCACCGCAGAACCACTGGCCCGGAAATCTGGGCAGACACCGAGGGCAAGGTGGACATCTTCGTGGCGGGCGTTGGCACCGGCGGCACCATCACCGGCGTGGGCGAGTATCTCAAGTCCCAGAACCCGAATGTGAAGATCGTGGCCGTGGAGCCTGCGGGATCCCCGGTGCTCTCCCAGGGCAAGAGCGGCCCCCACAAGATCCAGGGCATCGGCGCGGGCTTCGTGCCGGAGACCCTGAACACCGCCGTCTACGACGAGATCATCGCCGTGGAGAACGACGCGGCCTTCGCCGTGGGGCGCGAGATTGCCCGCACCGAGGGCATCCTGGTGGGCATCTCCTCCGGCGCGGCGCTCTACGCCGCCACCGAGCTGGCAAAGCGTCCGGAGAACAAGGGCAAGGTCATCGTGGCGCTGCTGCCGGACACCGGCGACCGCTACCTGTCCACGCCGCTGTTCACGGAATGAGCGCATCAAAACAGAGAACCGGCAGCGAACTGCATTCGTTCGCTGCCGGTCGTTATGTCTCTATGGCAAATCAGCCGTCGATGTCCACCCAGTCGTAGCCCAGGTAGGTGGTGAAGGCCTCCTTGAGGATCTCCTTGACGTGGCTCTCGCAGATGGCGGTGTGGTGCTTGAAGCCGCCGCGCGCCAGCTTGATCAGCTTGTTCTCCAGATCCGGAATCTCGGCAACGCCGCAGCAGCCGAAGTACTCGGGTTCGATCACGTCCTCGGTGATCTTGGCCTCGGAGGCGTAGATCACGATCTTGCCGTCCTTGGTCTGGCAGTTGGAGATGGTGATGGGCATGGCCTTGATGCGGCCCTCGTTGCAGCCCCAGCCGGAGCCGGGATCGTTCTTGGCGAACATCTTGTGCTCGGTGACGTGGCCCTTGCCTGCCATCAGGCTCTGGGCGACCGGGCCGCAGTGGAAGAGCACGACCTTGTTCTCCTCGTCGCCGTAGTTGTTGTTCCAGTCGAGCACGGCGCTGGGGCCCTCGCTGGCCAGGGACATGGCGCGCATGCAGATCGCGGAGCACATGTCGATCTCGCAGGAGGCGGCGATGCCGCGGTTGTTCAGGTCGGAGAGCAGCACGCAGGGGCACACGCGCAGGTAGGTTTCCATCTCGTTCCAGCAGCGCAGCGCCAGCGCGTCCAGATGGTACTCCTCGACGTACCAATCCAGCACGCAGCCGATCTTCGCCAGCGTCAGCTTGTTGGCCGGGGGAACGATGGAGAAGTCGGTGTAGTTCTCCAGATGGGCCATCTTGGCGACAACCTTTGCATCGTCGTCCTTCAGCGCGGCCACCATGTTGAACAGCTCGGACAAGTCGAAGGATTCCACGTTGATGCCGTGCTTCTGCATGGCGATCTCGTCAAAGCGCACGGTCTTGAACGCGGTGGTGCGCGCGCCGATGCAGCCCAGGTTGAAGCGCTTCATGCCGTTGACCACGCGGCAGATGGCGGCGAAGTCGCGCAGGTTCTCCTGGAACTTGGGGCTCAGCGGATGAACCACGTGGGGCTTGAGCACCGTGAAGGGCACCTGATACTGGGTGAACACGTCGGTGACGGAGAACTTGCCGCAGTATGCGTCGCGGCGATGGGCGAAGTCCATCTTGCCGATCTCGTCCGGATAGGCCTGCATCAGAATCGGCACGCCCGCATCCTGCAGCGCGACGATCGCGCCGTTCTCGTCGGCGAAGATGGGCATGGAGAAGATCACGCCGTCGTACTCGCCCTGGTGCTGCTTCAGCCAGTCAGCGTACAGCTTGCCCTCGGCGCGGGTCTCCACGCCGCCGTAGCGGGTCAGCTCCGCGTCCATCATGATGTAGTCGTAGCCCGCGTCGGTCACGGCCTTGACCATGTCCTCGCGCGCGCCGTAGATCAGTTCGCCGGGCATGAAGCCGCGGTTGCAGAAGCAGAGTGCAAAGGTCATCTTCTTTTTCATGGGTCTACCAGTCCTTTCTATGTATGTTCATCCTTGATTTGCATGTGAATTGATCCGCTCCCGCATATGGAGCGCTTCTTTGTTACTATTATATACGCTTTGGCAAACGTTTGCAATAGCGGATGAAAGTTTTGGCCGGACTTCAGCCCTCCAGATGCCAGCCCCAGTCGTTGTGATAGATCATCTGCTTCGTCATGCCGCCGTCCACGCAGATGTTTTCGCCGGTGATGAACCCCGCCATGTCGCTGCACAGGTACAGCGCAAGGTTTGCGATGTCCATGGGATTCCCAACCCGCCCGGCGGGCTGCTGGGTCGCGTCCGGGCCCTCGTAGACGGTGTACGCGGTGTCGATCCAGCCCGGGGAGATGGAATTGACCCGCACCCGCCCGGCAAGGCTCACCGCCAGCGCGTGGGTCAGCGCCGCGATTCCTCCTTTGGCAGCGGTGTAGCTCTCGGTCTGGGGCTGGCTCATCCGGTCGCGGGTGGAGGAGAGGTTCACGATGGCCGCGCCGGGCGCGAAGTGGGGCAGCAGCAGTTTGGTGAGATAGAAGGGCGCGGCCACGCCCACCTGCAATGCGTAGTTGAACTGCTCCCAGCTGCAATCGTCGATGCCGTGCATCTCCGGCAGGGCGTTGTTGATGAGGTAGTCGATCCTCGCGCCGCCTGCGGTGATTTTGGAGACGAAGGCCTCCAGCACGCCGGGGTTGGAAATATCTCCCACGTAGTGGTCGCCGGGCGCAAGGTCAATTATATGTACCTTCGCGCCGTGCCGGACAAATTCCTCGGCGATGCAGCGGCCGATGCCATGTGCGCCACCCGTCACCACTGCCGTTTTGTTCTCAAAGCAGAAAGCATGCATTGGCAATTCCTCCATAAATACGCTTTTGTGCAGAATATTCTGCCGGCGGGGCGTTTTCCCCTCCCATTTCCTCAAAATTTCACAATTCTACCCTTGCAAAAGCTGTCAGGATGCGTATAATTAACTATTAGCGCATCCTTGCCACGGCAAACCGACCGTGGCCAAAGTCCATAAGGAGGTGAAACACATGAATCAATACGAAGTCATGTACGTCATTGACGCAGCGCTGGAGGACAGCGCTCGCATCGAACTGATCGACCGTTTTTCCGAGCTGGTCAAGAAGAATGGCGGCGAAATCGACCGTGTCGACGAGTGGGGCAAGCGCCGTCTGGCCTATGCCATCAATTACAAGACCGAGGGTTACTATGTGCTGATGTACATCAAGGCGCCCTCTGAGCTGCCGAAGGAACTGGAGCGCAACTTCCAGATCAACGACAAGATCCTTCGCTCCCTCGTGATCCGCTATGAAGGCGAAGTGCCCGCCAAGCGCGAGCCGCTGAAGCCCTACGCCGCCCGCGAAGCCGCAGCTCCGGCAGAAGCCGCCGCTGAGGTCGCTCCCGTTGTCGAGGCTCCCGCCCCGGCAGTGGTTGACGACGAGAAGCCTGAGTCGGAAGCCGAATAAGTTTCAGCCCAACGAAGGCAGGTGCAAATCATGAACAAAGCTATTTTGATCGGAAACCTCGCAAATGATCCCGAGAGCCGCACCACGTCCTCCGGAATTGCCCAGTGCACGTTCCGCCTGGCCGTGCAGCGCCGCTTTGCCAACCAGCAGGGCGTGCGCGAGGCCGACTTTCTGACCATCGTTTGCTGGCGGCAGACTGCGGAGCTCTGTGCCCGCTATCTGTCCAAGGGCCGCAAGGTCGCGGTGGAAGGCAGCATTCAGACCCGTTCCTATGATGCGCAGGACGGCACGAAGCGCTACGTCACCGAGATCATCGCCGACAGTGTGGAGTTTCTCTCATCCCGCGAGGACGGCGGCAGCCGCCAGGGCAACTTCGCCCCCGCTGCGCCCGCACCCGCGCCCAGAAGCGCCGCCCCGGCAAGCAGCGACTTTACCGAGGTTGACGACGACGAGCTTCCGTTCTGACCGGGAAACGGCCTCCGGGCCGAAGCTCCCACTTCTTGAATCTAATAGGAGGAACGAAACATGTCTGAAGATAGAGGCGATCGCGTACGCCGTCCCCGTGGCCGCAAGCCGCGCCGGAAGGTATGCCAGTTCTGCGTTGAAAAGGTTCAGCACATCGATTACAAGGATGTCTTGAGACTTCGCCGCTTCACCAGCGAGCGCGGCAAGATCCTGCCCCGCCGCATGACCGGCACCTGTGCAAAGCATCAGCGTCAGCTGTCCACCGCCATCAAGCGCGCCCGGACCATCGCTCTGATGCCCTACGTGTCCGAATAAGCGGATTGCAGAAGGCGTTCTGAACGAACGTACATCGAAACCCGTCCCCGTGGAACCACGGAGGCGGGTTTTTCGTCTATCTTATGGAAGAAAGGCGCATTTCCGGCCCCGGTTTGCCCGCCAAAAGCGGCGCGGGTGTGAAAAAAGACGGGCGGTTTGCGCGCCTGCTTGCAGGATGGGGCGCATCTGCGCTACAATGGATGCAGATTCCGTCGGAACCACAGGAGGTTGCAATATGAAAAGAATCTGGGCGCTGCTGCTGGCGCTTGTGATGCTCTCTGCGCAGGTTGCGCTTGCGGAGGAATCCGCCGCGCCGGTGTTTGCGGTGGGGGAGCTCAGCGGCAATTTCAACCCTTTCTTTGCCGAGACCGAGGGTGATCGGCTGGTCGTGCAGCTGGCCAACGGTTCGCTGCTGACCACCGCCCGGGGCGGCGATATTGTGCGCAGCGGCATTTCGGGCGAGACGATTTCCTTTGACGCCACGCCCTACGATTACACATCTCTGGCGGACGCGGAGGTCGCGGTCAACGCGGACGGCAGCGCGGACTATACGCTGACCCTGCGGGGGGACGCGCGCTTCTCCGACGGCGAAGCTGTGACCATCGATGATGTGATCTTCTCCATCTACGTGCGCGCGGACGCGGACTACGACGGCCCCTGCGGCCTCGCGGGGCTGCCCATCGAGGGCCTGGAGGCCTATCGCGGCGGTCTGAAGCGGCTGGACGGGCTGCTGTTGGCGGCGGGCCGGGAGAACACTGACTTCAGTCTCTGGGATGCGGATACCCAGGCGGCGTTCTGGGCGGACGTGGACGCGGCGGGCGCGCAGCTGTGCGGGGAGATCGTTGCTTACTGCATGCAGACCTATCTGAACGACTACGCCGCGGTGATCGGCTGCTCCCCGGAGGAGATCCTCGACGATCCCGCGCTCCAGCTGGAGTTCGCCATGGTGCTCTGGGGCTACGAGGAGGACTACTTCGACGGCGCGACCACGGCGGACTTCTGGTCGGCCATCCTGAACGCCTACGACGGCGACGTGGCCGTGGCGGAGAGCACCGAGCGCGTCTCCACGCCGCTGAAGGACTTCATCGAGGGCTATGAGGCGAAGTACGGCGCGCAGGTCAGCGTGGAGGGCGGCGCGGCGAACATCTCCGGCGTGACCCGACTCACCCGCAGCGACGATAGCGGATTGCGCATCCACGCTACGGAATATGACCCCGCCATCCTCTATGCGCTGGCGGCGTGCATCGCACCCCTGCACGTCTACGGCGATCCGGCGCTCTACGACTACGAGAACAATTCCTTTGGATTCACCCGGGGCGACCTGCGCGCGGTGCGCACGGTGAAGGACGCGGCGGTGGGCTGCGGCCCCTACGTGGTAGAGCGCAGCGACGAGACGGGCGTAAATCTGCGGGCGAACGAATATTACTTCAAGGGCGCGCTGCCCGTCGGGGAGCTGCACCTGACGGCGTATGATGGGGACGCGGGCCTGAACGCCGTGCTGAGCGGCGATGCGGCGCTGGCTGTGACGGAGCTGGATGCGGCCTCCATCGAGGCCATCTATGCCGCCAACGACGGCGAGGGCCTCAGCGGAGCCTGCGCGGACACGCTGCTGGTGGACGCGCCGGAATACGTCTATCTGGGCATGAATGTGGAGCTGGTGAAGGTCGGCGATGACGCGGGCTCCCCGGCCTCCATGGCGCTGCGCAGGGCGCTGATGACGGTGCTCTCTGCCCAGCGCGAGGAGATGGTTGCCCGGGAGCTGGGCGACGCGGCCTTCGTGATCGAATATCCCGTGCTCAGCAGCAGCTGGGCCGCGCCCGGGCCGGAGGACGAGGGCTATGCGCTCTGCTATTCCCGCAATGCGGCGGGCGCGCCGGTCTATGACGATGCGGTGAGCGACGATGCGCGCCATGAAGCCGCCCTTTCCGCCGCCGTGGATTACCTTGAATGCGCGGGCTATACCTGGGACGAGACCGCGCAGCGCTTCACCGCCGCACCGGAGGGCGCTTCCATGGAGTATCTGTGCTCGGTGGCGGAGAAGGATCCCGCCGCGACGCTGGTGGAGGCCGCTGCGGAGCAGCTTGCGCAGATCGGAATCACGCTGCGGCTGCGCACGCTGACCCAGGACGAGCTGGATGCGGCAGTGGCTGCCGGCGGCGCGCAGCTGTGGATCGCGGCGCAGGCCTGCGGCAGCGAACCAGAGCTGTACGCCCGGTACCACTCCGACAACGTGGGCGGCAGCAACCTCTTCCGCATCGCCGACGGAGAGCTGGACGGGCATATCATGGACTACCTGTCCGTCGACGATCCGGAATCCCGCCGCGCAAGCTGCAAGGCCGCGCTGGACGTGGCGATGGAGTGGGGCTGTGTGCTGCCGCTGTACCAGCCCTGCCTGGGCGCGGTGACGAACGCCGGTCAGTTGGACTGCGACAGTCTGCCCGAGGACATGACCCCCTTCTACGGCTGGTGGGCCGAATTGGAAAACCTCACGCTGAAGTGACGCAGACATGATTTCACCCCCTGCTGTTGAAGGCAGGGGGTGATTCATTCATGGACGCGCGTGCTGCGTCGCCGTAGGGCGGGATGCCCTCATCCCGCCGTAAAAATGATCCCTTTGGAACTCCACCCGTCACGACGCCGCCGTGTCCTTGATGCGCACCTCCCAGCCCTCCAGGTGGGAGTAGCCCTTCTCGGCCGCGTCGGGGGGAATCTGCATGTAGTCGCCGTAGAGCTTGCGCAGGTAGGTCTCGTAGCCGATGGGCGCGGGGAAGTCCCGATCCTCGAAGCGCAGCATCACCGCGCGGTCCATGCAGCTGCGCTCGATGATCTCCCGATCCCAGTAGTGCACGGCCATGCTGGCGGCGACATATTCGCACTTGTCGAAGTCGTAGCGGCAGACGGCATTCTCCAGCCGCCGCGCGAAGAAGCGCGGGCCGAGGGGACGGGCGATCCAGCCAAGCATGCGCTTGACCATCAGGTGCTTTTCGTGGGGCAGAAACACCTTGCGGCGGGCGGCGCTGCGCATCGCCTCGATGGCCTTGAGCTTCTTGAAGAAGCGCTTTTGGGCGGACGCGCCGTCGGGCAGGCCGTCGATGGGAAACACGTCCAGAAACACGCCCATGGGCTTCTCCTTCGAGGTGATCTGGATCAGCTCGGTGTTCACATCCCAGATTCGGGCGTAGGGACGGATCCAGTCCGGGTCGGTCTGGAGGGAGCCGACCCTGTATTTGTCGGGATATGCCGCGCCGAAGCCCGCGATCAGGCGCTCGTAGTCCCTGCGGGGCAGCATCACGTCCACGTCGTCGTCCCAGGGAATGAAGCCCCTGTGCCGCACCGCGCCCAGACAGGTGCCGCCGGAGAGATAGTAGGTAATGCCGTTCGCGCGGCAGTAGTCGTCCACGTCGCAGAGGATGGCGTAGGAGAGCCTTTGCAGCTGTTGAACCAGTTCCTTCATCGTTGTCACTCCTCCGCAAAGCGCACCTCGTGGCTCCTGCGCTGATCCTCGGGGGGCAGCTTCATGTAGTCGCCGTAGATGGAGGTCAGGTAATCCTCCGCAGCCTCGGGGATGGATACCTGCATGCCCTCGAACTCGGCGGTGCGCCTGCCGCCCAGCTGAATGTGGGGCACGATCTCCCGCTTGCCGTAGCAGCCGGAGAAGTTCCAGGCGTAGGCGCAGGTATCGTAGTCGTAGCGCTGGAGCGCCTGATCCAGCTTCTTCAGCCGCTTGTCCGCGTCCATCAGCTTGCCGATGTGGGTGAGCTGGGCGAAGCGGATCAGCACGCGCTCTGAGAGGGGGCGGTTTGTGCGGTTGGTGGTCACGTAGTCGATCTGGGTGAACTTGTACAGCGCCTTGGCAAGCTTCACCCGGAACACCTGCATTTTTCGCAGCAGCGGGTTCTCCGGCAGGCCGTCCAGCGGAAACACGTCCATCCACACGCCGATCACCGCCGTGTATTGGCCGTGATCCCAGAAGATCTTCTTTTTGTTGTTGATGAGCCGGGTGAAGTAGCACTTGTAGTTGGGATCGGAGGTCATGGTCTTGATATCCATGTGCGCCGGGAGGTAGCCCTTCGCGATCTGCACGAAGCGGTTGTAGTCCGGGCGGGGCAGACCCACGTCGATGTCGTCGTCCCAGGGGATGAAGCCCCTGTGGCGCATCGCGCCCAGCAGCGAACCGCCGATCAGATAGTAGCGCAGATGGTTCTTCTCGCAGATTTCCATCAGCATCCGCAGGTTTTCCAGCTCGATCTCCTGAAGCAGCTTCAGCTGCGCGCTCTGTTCCATGCTCCCCATCCTCACTTTGCGTCGTTCATCTGCGCGTCCGGGTCATTGCGCACGATCTCCTCGCCGCTCCTGTCCTTCAATTGCGCCTGCGATGCCGCGCTCAGGCCGTTGCAGGTCTCGCCGTGCAGATCGCAGGTGCTGCACGCGTCCAGCTCGGCTTTGCTCACCTTTCCGTCGCGGTAGTCCCGCACGATTTTGTTTTCGTACATGCTGTACTTCTTGTCCTTCCAGAAGCGCAGGAATCTGTGGCGCACCACCCACCAGGCGGGCTTCCAGATGTACTTGTGCATCGCCGGGGACGCCGAGCCGATCATCCAGCAGTTGCGCTCACACGCGCGCACCTTTCTGCGCACCACTTCGGCCTCCGGGCTGTTCCACAGCTCGTCCCAGCTCTGTACATTCAGGTTGCCCATGACCTCCTTGTCCTTGGTGCCGTTGCAGGGCATCACGTCGCCGTAGGGGTCGATGAAGAAGGTGTCGAAGCTCATGTCGCAGGGCAGCAGCCGCTTCTGGCCGTAGATGTAGTTGATCAGGCCGTGGTTGAAGTAGGCCCGGAACCACTTCTTGGGCTGGTTGGACTTCAGCAATTCGTTGATCAGATCCTCGAAGGCCTGCGCCACCATGGGCCGGTCGTGGATGATGTTGCGGGACTCCACGAAGTAGAAGCTGTTGTGCAGCGAGGCCGTGGCGAACTCCATGTTCATCTCGTCGGAGAGCTTGTAGAGGGGAACCAGATCGGCGGCGTTGCGGTCCTGCACCGTCATGCCGAAGCCCACGTCCTTCATGCCCATCTCCACCAGCTTCTTGAGGGTGGTGTAGCCCCGGTTGAAGCCGTCCGGAAGGCCGCGAATCTCGTTGTTGGCCTGCTCCAGACCCTCGATGGAGATGCGGATGCCCACCTTCGGGAACTCCCGGCACAGATCGATGATGCGGTCGGTGAAGAAGCCGTTGGTGGAGATCACGATGCGGTCGCTCTTTTTGGAAAGCTCCGCCACGATCTGTTTCAGGTCGGTGCGGATGAAGGGCTCGCCGCCGGTGATGTTGGTGAAGTACATCTCCGGCAGCTTGCGGATGGTCTCGATGGACAGCTCCTCCTCCGGCCGGGAGGGCGCCTTGTAGCGGCTGCACATGTTGCAGCGCGCGTTGCAGCGGTAGGTGACGATCACCGTTCCGTTGAGTTTCTTAGCCATGGGTGTCTTCCTCTTCGCGGTAGAGCGCAAGGGTCTGCGCAACCACGCTATCCCAATTGTATTTTTCGCAGATATAATCCGCTGTACCCGCGCGGTACTGCTCCACCAGGGCGGGCTCGTCGATGAGCTGCTGCAGCTTGCGCGCCAGATCGTCCGCGTCGCCCACACGGAAGGTCGCGCCGTGCCCCGCCAGCAGGTCGGCACACTCCGGGATGTCGGAGGTCAGGCAGCAGTTGCCGTAGCTCAGGGCCTCCATCAGGCTCAGCGGCATGCCCTCCAGTAGTGAGGGCAGGGTGTAGATGCAGGCATTGCCGTACAGCTCCGAAAGGATCTGACCCTGCACGAAGCCGGTGAACAGGATGCGATCGTCCCCTGCGGCAAGCTGTTTCAGCTCCGCGACGAAGCCGTCGGTGTCCGAGCCGCCGCCCGCGATCACCAGCTTCTTGTCCGTGCGCACCCTGCGGAAGCCCTCGATCAGCGTGCGCAGGCCCTTCTCCGGCACCAGCCGTCCAAGGAACAGGATGTAATCGTTCCCCCGAAGGCCGAATTGTTTGCAAATCAGGTCGGGTTTCAGGAGCTTCGGGCGATTCACGCCGTTGGGGATC
Organism: uncultured Clostridia bacterium; assembly: GCA_945871545.1. Next base: position 12,762 of record CAMBWJ010000001.1, read on the forward strand.
CGGATGGTCTCGCGATGGAAGGTTTCCCGGAAGTACCGACCGTCGCCCTCGTTGAGCACGATCAGCGCGTCGGCGTATTTCGCGGCGCATTTCGCGCCCAGCAGCAGGTAGCGCTTGGCAAAGCGGCCCCACTTGGCGCGCTCGTGATCCAGACCGTGGATGGTGGCCACGCAGCGCTTGCCGAACAGCTTGGGCAGCCACAGCATGGCGCAGGGGCCCTCGGCGTGGTAATGCACCACGTCGTAGGGGCCGAGGGCCGCGCGGATGGATGCAAAGAGGGAGGAGGTCATGGCGGCGAGGCCCTTGACATCGATGGTGCACACGCTGCGCAGGCGCACGCCGCGATACTCCTTCATGCGACCTGTGTCGAATTCCCGACCGGCGATGTGCCTGCCGCGCCGGTTGTAGCAGGTCACGCGGTGGCCCAATTGCACCATGCGCGTGCACAGCTCCTCCACCACAATTTCAATGCCGCCCTCCCGGGAGGGGACGCGCTTGTGGCCCAGCATGGCGATGTTCAGTTGTTGCTTCGTGTTGCCCATATGCCTACCTGTCCCACTGTACTGTGTGTACAATGATACACCCTCAAAATCGGGAAATCAAGCAAGGGACTGCAAAGGCATGAAAATGGCGAAAAATGTTCAAAAATAATCCGGCGAAGCGGTGGGAATTGGGGTGGAAAGCAGAGGATATTGGGGGATGGGATTAGAGGAAAATCCGCTTCGCCGGATGCGGCCAACGCCGCAATATATGGAAACCCTTATGGGAAGGGTATCACGGGAGGGAGAGGGGCGCGGGGCCGCCTCCGGGGTAGTCGGGGTCGCGATAGCCGTTCATGATGCTCTCGAACAGCTTCTTGGTGGACGGCGGCGTGAAGCTGATGGCGTTCGCGCCCGCATCGATGGTCTCGGCCACGGTCTCGTCGTTGGGGCCTCCGGTGGCGATGATGGGCAGGGTCGGGAAGTCCGCGCGGATATGGCGCACCAGCTCCGGCGTGCGATCCGCCGCCGACACGTTGAGAATCGCCGCGCCGGCCTTGACGCGCGCATCGATGTCCATCTTCTCGGAGACCACGGTGGCGATCACCGGGATGTCGATCACCCGGTGCATCTGGGCGATGGTCTCGTTGGCCATGGGCACGTTCACCACCACGCCGAAGGCGCCGTGGGCCTCTGCATCACGGGCCAGCATCACAGACCTCGGGCCGTTGGTCACGCCGCCGCCCACGCCGCAGAACACCGGAATGCTGGACGAGGTCACGATGGCGTTGGCGATGCGCTGCTGGGGGGTGAAGGGATACACCGCCAGCACCGCGTCCGCGTTGCAGTTGCAGATGATGGCGATGTCCGTGGAGAACAGCAGCGACTTGATGCGACGGCCCATCACCACAATGCCGCTCGCTCTCCAGATGGTTTCCGGTACGGTGAGGATGTGGCTGCGCAGGTCGCCGTTGACGACGGGAATCTGTCGATCCATGGAAACGCCTCCTTCCGCAAGATGCTTTTTCAGTGTACATTCACTATATACGAGATTTATCAACGGAATATGAACGAAAACGCCCCAACACAATTTTTGTGTGGAGCGTTTGATGCAGATTGAACCGGGACTCAGGCCTGCTTCGCCCGTCCGTAGAGGATGGGATCGGAGATCGTGCGGCGGAAGAAGCTGATCAGCGGGCCCATGAACAGCGCGGTGATGACGGTGCCCAGGCCTGCGCGCGCACCCAGCGCCACGCCGACGCCGGTGCAGATCAGGTCGGAGATGATGCGCACCGCGCGGAAGGGCAGCACATGGCCCAGCAGCTTCGGCTTGCGGTCGGAGATGTGCAGCGGAATCGCGTCGTAGGTGGAAACGCCCAGATCGGCGGTGTAGTACAGCGCGGCGGCGATGCAGGTGACCACAATGCCCACAACCAAAAACACAATTCGGATGACCAGCGTGGGATCGGGGCACAGCCGCGCCAGCAGGGATTCGGAAAATTCCACGATGTAGCCCAGCAGGAACAGGTTCAGGAAGGTGGAGATGCCGATGTAGTGGCGGTCCAGGAAGAACACCACTGCCAGCTGCACCAGGTTCACCAGCATGTACAGCGTGCCGAAGCGGATGGGGATGACGTTCGCCAGGCCGTTGGCGAAGCACTGGTAGGGATCCACGCCAAACAGGCTTCGCTTGAAGAAGCCGATGCTGATTCCGGTGAGCAGGATGCCCGCCGCCGCCAGCGCCACGCGCAGGGGCAGCTTGTTGTGTTTTTCGTTCATATGTTTTCCTCCAAAACCCTTCTTTTGCAGTCCGCCGATAATTATACGTTCGGCAGATGAATTTGCAACTGCATTTTGGTAAAATGCTCAGACCACTGATAAAGCCCGCAACCGCAAAAATGCCCACTGAAATATAGAAATCAGCTGGCATTTTTGCTTACTGCGTCAGCAGCGGCTGCAAATTGCGGTCACTTACGTCCGTGTAAGCTCCCTTATTTGCAGCCTTGCTTCCTTGTCTTGCAGGCTTTTTCAGTGTCTGCAAAGCGTTGACTTTGTCAACGCTTTGGGCATTTTCGTAAAATGCCGCTTGCATTTCTGCGCGCGCTGCGGCATAATGAACCCAGCAAACCCGATTATTGGAGGAATAAACCCCATGGAAGCCAGCTTTACCCGCAAACTGACCGTCACTCCAGGTATCTGCGATGCGTCCGGACGACTCGGCTGCGCGGATACCTTCCGCCTCTTTCAGGACGTGGCCTCCGAGCACGCGGAGCGCATGGGTCTGGGCGGCATCGCCATGCAGAAGAGGCACGCCTTCTGGATGACCGTGCGCACCCGCGTGCACTTCTATAAAAGGCCGTGGATGATGCAGGAGGTCGATCTGTCCACCTGGCCCATGGCTCCCGGAAAGATGCGCTGCGACCGCTGCTACCGCCTCTTGGGCGGCGAAACCCTGCTGGCCGAGGGCCGCACGGAGTGGTGCGTCTACGATACCGAAGCAAATGCCGTGCGCAGTACCGAGGGCCTGTTCGACCCGGAGACGGCGTTCCCCACGGAGCTGCTGCTGCCCGATCCCTACGCCCGCTTCCGCCACGACTTCACCGACGCCGATCGCGCCTGTACCCACGTGGTGCGGGCCTCGGATATCGATGTTGGCCGCCACATGAACAACGTGGCCTACCTGCGCATGCTGATGGACGCCTTCTCCGTGGCGGAGCAGGAGCAGATGCGCATTACGGAGATGGAGATTCTGTTCTGCATGCCCTGCTTCGAGGGCGAGGCGCTGGACGTGCTGCGCCGCAGGACGGATTACGGCTACGAATTCGGCGTGCGACGGCCCGACGGGCGCTATGCCGCGCTGGCGCTGCTGCGCGCGGAGGTCTGAGCATGTGCGGTCGCTACCGACTGGACGCAGGTGAGAAGGAGCTGGAGGAGATCATCCGTGCGCTGAACCGCCGGGAGGAGAATCTTGGCGGGGATAAGCCGGTCAAGACCAGCGGCGATCTGTACCCCGGCGACCGGGTTCCGGTGCTGTGCCGGGGAAGGAGCGGCGGGATCGGGGCCTTCGCCATGGAGTGGGGCTACCGCATGGAGGACGGGCGGCGGCTGATCAACGCCCGGCTGGAGACCGCCGCGCAGAAGCCCAGCTTTCGCGACGGCATGCAGAATCGCCGCTGCCTGATGCCCATGAGCGCCTACTACGAGTGGGAGAGGCGGGGAAATGACCGCGTGAAGTACCGCATTTCGCCCGGGGAGGGCGGTCTGAACTGTCTGGCGGGGGTCTACCGCCTGGAGGAGGACGGCCCCCGCTTCGCGGTGCTGACCATGGAGGCCGCAGACGAGCTTTCCTTCATTCACGACCGCATGCCGGTGCTGGTGCCCTATGCTGATCGCGAGGCCTGGCTGCTGCGCGGCGAGCTGCCCCAGCCCCCGAGCGCATGGACGGCGGTGCCGGAGGGCGACGTGCAGCTCACGCTGGACGCGCTGTTTCAGCCGCCCGAAGAGGACTGACGGCGGGCCTTGCGCCCGGGGCCGAAAGGGCGTATAATGATCTGCGGAATACACGAGCATGGAGGAAAATCCGAATGAAGAATCCCGTCGTACGCAGTGCGAACATCCTGCTTCCCGCCGCCGGAATCGCCCCGGAGAAGTGGGCGGTGGTGGCGGTGGACCAGTACACCTCCCAGCCGGAATACTGGGACGAGGTCAATCGGATCGTGGGCGATGCGCCCTCGACCCTGCGCCTCACCCTGCCGGAGGTCTATCTGAAGGAGGGGGACGCGCGCATTCCGGCGATGCAGCGCTGCATGCGCGAATATCTATCCGACGGCACGCTGACAGAGGCCGTAACCGACGGTTACATCCTGGTGGAGCGCAGCACCGAATCCGGCGCGCGGCTTGGCCTGATGGCCTGTCTGGATCTGGAGCAGTACGACTTCGCCGCCGGTTCGCAGAGCCTCATCCGCGCCACCGAGGGCACGGTGATCGAGCGCGTGCCGCCGCGGGTGAAGATTCGCCGGGGCGCGGCGCTGGAGCTGCCCCACGTGCTGATGCTGGCGGACGATGTGAACTGCCGACTGATCGAGCCGCTGTACGCCGCACGCGGGTCGCTGGAGCTTGCCTACGACTTTGATTTGATGCAGGGCGGCGGGCATCTGCGGGGCTGGAAGGTTGCGGGCGAGGCTGCCCGTCAGGCGGAGGAAGCGCTGGACGCGCTGTACGAAAACTGCGGCGGGCTGATGCTGGCCGTGGGTGACGGCAACCACTCCCTGGCTGCTGCCCGGGCCTACTGGCTGGAGCTTCGCGATGCGCTGCCCGAAAATGAACGCATCGATCATCCCGCGCGCTATGCGCTGGTGGAGATCGAGAACCTGCACAGTCCGGCCATTCAGTTCGAGCCCATCCACCGCGTGGTGACCGGCGTGGACGCCGCCGCGCTGATCGACGAATGCTGCGCCCACATGCGCGCGGAATGCGGCGTGGGCGAGAATGCGCTGACCCTCGTAACCAAGGGCCGGGAGGTGCAGCTGAACCTCGGCAGTCACCCGCTGCGCGCGCTTCAGGCATGGCTGGACAAGTACCTTGCCGACCATCCCGAGGCCGGAATCGACTACATCCACGGCGACGATACCCTGCGCAGCCTTGCCGACCGGGCGGATGCGGTGGGCTTCATGCCCTGCGCCTTTGCCAAGGCCGAGCTCTTCCCCTACATCCGCAGGTTCGGCGTGCTGCCCCGCAAGACCTTCTCCATGGGCCACGCCCACGAGAAGCGCTTCTACATGGAGGCCCGGCGCATCGAGAAATAAAAGAATTGCCCCGCATTGCACGCGGGGCTTTCTCATATTTCGGGCAGCTGCAAATCCCCCATGACCGCACTCACATCACCGCGCAGGGTCAGCGTGGCGCGATCGTCGGCCCTCGTCTCCTCGTTGTTGATGACCACCAGCTCCCGCCCATGGAAGTAATCGATGAACGACGCGGCGGGCTCCACCGCAAGGCTGGTTCCGGCCACGATCAGCACGTCGCAATTGGAGATTTCCCGGCACGCGCCCATGCAGGTGTACTTGTCCGGGGCCTCGCCGTAGAGCACCACGTAGGGCTTCACCACGCCGCCGCACTTGGGACACCTGGGCACACCCTCGGTGTGCAGCAGCCAATTCAGATCATATTCCCGGTTGCAGTCCATGCAGTAGTTCTCGTGCACGCTGCCGTGCAGCTCGTACACCAGGCGGTTGCCCGCCATGCGGTGCAGGCCGTCGATGTTCTGCGTCACCACGCCCCGCAGCTTGCCCATGCGCTCGAGCTTGTAGAGAGATCGGTGCGCCGCGTTGGGCCTGGCCTCCGGGTGCAGCATGTGCTCCCGATAAAACTCGAAAAAGCGGTCAGGGTGCAGGTAGAAGAAGGACGAACTGAGCATCATCTCCGGGGTCAGATCGCCGTACTTCTGCCGGTACAGCCCGTTTTCGCCGCGAAAATCCGGGATGCCGCTGGCGGTTGAGACCCCCGCGCCCCCGAAGAACACGATCCTGCGGCCCCTGTCGATGATCTCCTGCAATGTGCGCATATCCATCCCTCCCGCACCATTATGACACGCCCCGGACGGAAATGCAAGGCTTGACTTTCTTCGCCCGAGGCCGTATGATGAAACTATCAAAGCGGGGAGGAATTCCATGAAGATTCGATCCAACGTGCACACCCACACCACCTTCTGCGACGGCAGGAACAGCGTGGAGGAGATGGCGCTTGCCGCCATCGACCTGGGCTTTGTGTCCCTGGGCTATTCCATTCACGGCTGGACGCCCTACGAGCCGACGCCCGTCACCCTGGAGAAGGAGGCGCTGTACCGCGACGAGGTGCGCCGGGTGCGCGAGAAGTACCGCGATCAGATCGAGATTCTGCTGGGCGCGGAGCGTGACGCGCTCTACCCCCGGGACTTCTCCCAGTACGAGTACCTGATCGACTCCACCCACTGCATACTGGCCGACGGCGAGTACGTCTGCATCGATTATTCCGCCGCGTACATGGAGGACGCGGTGCGCAGGCACTTCGGCGGCGACTACTATGCCTACTGTCGGGCCTACTTCCGCCGGGAGGCCGAGGTCTGCGCGACCTCCGACGCGGCCTTCATCGGCCACATCGACCTGGTGAGCAAGTACAACGAGGGCAAGCGCTACTTCGACGAAAATGACCCCCGCTACCTGGGCCCCGCGCTGGAGGCCGTGGAGTGCGCGGTGCGGCGGGGCCTGCCCATCGAGATGAACACCGGGGCCATGGGCCGGGGCTACCGCAGCGCGCCCTATCCCAACCAAATTCTGCTCCGGCGCATCCGCGAACTGGGCGGCGAGATTCTCATCAACGGCGACTCCCACTCCGCCGCCACGCTGGAGACGGGCTACGACCTCAGCGTGGAGCTGGCCCGGGCGGCAGGCTTTGACCATGTACTGCGCCTGCGCGCCAGCGGCTGGGAGGAAGTGGCGCTTTGAGCGAAGAAGGAGGGGCCCCATGGGCGAACTGTCAAGCCTGCCGAATATTGGCAGGGTCGTGGAGGAACAGCTGATGCAGGTGGGCATTCATTCCGCCGGGGAACTGAAGCGGGTTGGCGCAAAGGAGGCATGGCTGCGGATTCAGGCCATCGATGAATCCGCGTGCATCCACCGACTGATGGCGCTGGAGGGCGCGATCGAGGGCGTGAAGAAGAGCATGCTGAGCGACGAGGTGAAGGCCGATCTGAAGGAATTCTATCAGCAGCACCGGAAATGAACGAAGGGGTTGTCCCAAACGACAAATCAGTAGGGCGGGGTGCCTTCACCCCGCCGCAAAACAATTGTGGGGCTGTCTCAAAACATTCTTCCTGTTTTGAGACAGCCCTCTTTTCACAGCCCCAGGCCGTAGCCCGCAGCCACGCCGATGGCGGCGGAGATGACGATGATCCAGATGGGGTGCAGCTTCCTGAACGCCAGCACCGCCGAGAGCAGAAACACGCCGAGGGACACAAAGAACGCCGCGCCGAGGGCGATTCCCTGCGGGAAGAACACCGTCTGGCCCACGGAGAGCAGCGCGGTGGCGATCAGACCCACCACCGCCGGGCGCAGACCCGACATGCAGCCCTGCACAAGGGCGCTGTTCTTGAAGCGCTGGAAGCACTTGGCTACGATCAGGATGATGACGAACGACGGCAGCGCCACGCCCAGCGTGGCACAGATTGCGCCGGGGACGCCCGCCAGCCGCACGCCCACGAAGGTGGAGATGTTCACGGCGAAGGGGCCGGGGGTGGACTCGCTCACGGCCACGAAGTTGATCAGCTCCTCCGCGTCCATCCAGCCGTGGGCGGCAACCTCGGCCTGGATCAGCGGCAGCATGGCGTAGCCGCCGCCGAAGGTGAACGCGCCGATCTTGAAGAAGGTCCAGAACAGTTCAAGCAGGATCATCTGGCCCTCCTCTCTGCCGCCAGGGAGGCGATCAGCCCCGCCGCGGCGCACAGCACGATGACGGCCAGCACGTTGAGCTTCACCAGCGCCGCCAGCACGAAGGCCGCCGCCGCGATGCAGCAGGAGATCGCCTTTTTCGGAATCTGGCGCGCCATGTTCCAGAAGGCCTTCAGAATCAGCGCCAGCACGCCCGCGCGAATGCCCATGAAGGCGTACTTCACCGCGCGCAGGCGCTCGAACTGCTGAAGCACGTAGGAGATGACGGCGATGATGGCGAAGGACGGCAGGATCACGCCCACGGTTGCGCAGAACGCGCCCCGGAAGCCGCCCACGTGATGTCCCACGAAGGTGGCGGAGTTGATGGCGATGGGCCCGGGCGTGGATTCCGCGATGGCGATCATGTCCATCAGCTCGCTCTCATTGATCCACTTCTTCTCCTCCACAACCTCCCGCTGAATCAGCGGAATCATGGCGTAGCCGCCGCCGAAGGTGAACGCGCCGATCTTCATGAAGGTCAGAAACAGGTTCAGATTCCGGTTCATGCCGGATTGCCCCCTTCCGTACGGTTCATGCGCGCCGTGCCAGTGGGCGCATTGCCCTCCATGCAGCGGACGAGGGATGCAAGCGCCGCGTCCACGGCCTGTCTGCGCACCTGCGCGCGGTCGCCGTCAAAGTGGAACTCGAAGGCCTGCGCGCCGTCCGCGCCCGCCACGCCCACGAACACCGTGCCCACGGGGGTCTGCTCGGTGCCGCCGTCGGGGCCTGCAAGACCTGTGGCGGATACGCCCCAGTCCGCGCCGCTGATCCTGCGCACGCCCTCGGCCATCTCCCGGGCGCACTGCGCGCTGACCACGCCGACGGTCTCCACCGTCTCCCGGCGCACGCCCAGGATGCGGATCTTGCTCTCCGCCGCGTAGGTCACGTAGCTCTCGTCGATCACCTCGCTGGCCCCGGAATTGGAGATCAGGGTCGCGGCGATCAGCCCGCCGGTCAGGCTCTCCGCAAAGCTTACATGCGCCTTGCGCGCGCGCAGCAGCTCAAATGCCGCGCGGGAAGGATTCTGTTCCATGCTGTGCCTCCTTAACGCTTATCAGGATGTTCTGTTTCGCCCGGAAAAAACCTCCGGCGCGCGCCGGAGGATGTGAAAATGCCGTCGGGGGGAGCCTGCTCTCCCGACCAGATTCGCATCAAAAAATATCCAGCCCCTGCAGTCGCATGTTTCCCCAGAGCCTTTCCTCCCAGGTGAAGCCGGAGTTGACCAGGGGATCGTCCAGCACGACGAACTGGCCGATGTCCTCGATGGTGTCGAAGTAGTTGCTGCCGCCGCCGATGCGGTCGGAGATCAGCGAGAGCTTGACCATGTACTCGCCCGGGGCGATGCCCCTGAGCGGGAAGCGCACGTTGAAGGTATACTCCTTGCCCGCCTCCACGTCGAAGGGGCGGGTCTGGGTCATGGCGATGGGCGCGGCCACGTTGGTCTTGAGGATCAGGCGCAGGCGCGTGTTGCGCTCGGTGAGGTTGCTGCGGAAGTGGATGGAGAACTCGAAGTCGCTGTCCTGCTGGAACTCCATGTTCACCGAATTGAGCACCACCATCTTCAGCATGCGCATGGTGTCGCCGCGATTGCGGGGGCGAACCATGGAATTGAGGTCGCGCTCCACATCGCGGTTGCCCGCGCCGCTGTAGAGCTCGATGGCGTGCTCGGTGGTGCCATCGTAGAGCAGGTGGCCGTGATCCAGGAACAGCGCGCGGCTGCACAGCTGGGATACCGTGCGCATGTTGTGGCTGACGTAGAGCACCGCGCGGCCGCTGCGGGCCACGTCGCTCATCTTGTTCAGGCACTTCTGCTGAAAGGCGTGGTCGCCCACGGCCAGCACCTCGTCGCAGACCAGGATGTCCGGCGCGAGATTGGCCGCCACCGCGAAGCCGAGCTTTACGTACATGCCCGAGGAGTAGCGCTTCACGGGGGTGTCGATGAACTTGTCGATCTCGGAAAATTCGATGATCTCGTCCATCTTCCGGGAGATTTCCTTCTTGTTCATGCCGAGGATGGAGCCGTTGAGATAGACGTTTTCCCGTCCGGTCAGCTCGTGGTGAAAGCCGGTGCCCACCTCGAGTAAGCTCGCCACCCGGCCATGGATGCGGATTTCGCCCTTCGTGGGCGCGGTGATGCGGGAGATCAGCTTGAGCATGGTGGACTTGCCCGCGCCGTTGCGGCCCACCAGCGCCAGGGTGTCGCCGCGGTCCACGTTGAAGCTCACGTCCTCCAGCGCCATGAAGGTCTCGCCGTCGTGGCTGCCGTTGACGCCGATCTTCCGGTTGGGATCCTCGCGGCCCAGCTTGCGGGCGATCCAGCTGTTCAGGTCGCGGTAGAGAAGGCCGCCGCCGATCATGCCCAGGCGGTATTGCTTGGATACGCGATCCACTTCCAGCAATCGATCAGACATATTGCGCCTCCCTTTCCATCAGACGGTGTCCATGAAGGTCTTTTCCACCCGCGAAAACAGGATCACGCCCAGGATGAACACCAGGATCGTAATCAGGATGGAGAGCCAGTAGTAGTTCATAAAGGAACAGGCCGTGCCCAGATAGGCTGAGCGGAACAGCTCGATCAGGGGGGTCATGGGGTTGAGCATGTACAGGCCCAGCAGGTTGGGGAACTTCTCCGCGATCATCGAGGCCGGATAGATCACCGGCGTTGCGTACATCCACAGGTGCACGCCGAAGCCCACCAGCAGCGCAAGGTCGCGGTACTTGGTGGTCATGGACGAGACGATGATGCCAAAGCCCAGGCCCAGCATGCCCAGCTGCAAAAGCATCAGCGGCGTCATCAGGATCAGATTGAGGTTCGGCCTGACCGCCGAATTGGGCTGGAGGGCGTAGTAGATCACAAAGCCCGCGAACAGCGCAAACTGCACGAAGAAGTGGATCATCTGCGAGACCACCGTGGAGATGGGCACGCACAATCGTGGGAAGTACACCTTGCCGAACAGGTTCCGGTTCGTGATGAAGGTGTTGGAGGTCTGCGTCAGGCAGTTGGCGAAGAACTGCCAGGCGATGTTGCCGCCCATGTAGAACAGGAAGCGGGGCATGCCGTCGGTGGGCAGGCCCGCGATGTTGCCGAACACCACCGTGAAGATCAGCGTGTTCAAAAGCGGCTGGATGATGACCCAGGCGGGGCCGAGGATCGTCTGCTTGTAGATCAGCGTGAAATCCCGCTTCACCAGCATGGCGATCAGATCCCGGTAGTGCCACAGGTCCTTGAGGTCAATATCAAACCATCCGGTCTTGGGACGAATGCGCGTCGTCCAGTAGTTCCCGGCGCGGGACTTGGCCATGATCGGAAATTCTCCCTTCTCCAGCAGTGCCTTCCCTTCGGAATGACTGCATATCTATCCATAAATGTCCACCTTCTATTCTATCATCTCCCTGCTGCGCTTGCAAGGCATGTCCAAAACTTGCCCAAAAGCCGTCATGTTGTCATAATATATCACCAGCGCATGTAGTGTATAATATACTTGTATCCGTATGCAATGCCGCGCTCATCGCGGCGCTTCCAAGCGAAATCTGCTGCTCCGAAAGGAAACGCTTCATGAATCAGACCAAGCCAGACAAGAAAAACAGGCTGCAATTGCGCATCGATATTGTGCTGACGGTGCTCTTCCTCGCGGTCATCTTCTTCATGGGCGCGATGACCCTGCTGACCGACTTCCACGGCATCTATGTGGCGGCCACCGACCAGAAGAAGCTCGCCGCTTACGTGGACGACATCGATACCTGCTCCCCCTGGGACTACTTCGCCGCGCGCATCCGCTCGGTGGACAACTACCTGGCCGGCAACATCTACGGCGCGACGGAGCTGGGCTATGCCAATTCCAGCTTCCAGTATGCGCTGGGCAAGCGCATGATCAACACCGGCGCAAGTCAGATGCTCACGCTGAACTCCGGCCACCTCTACGACATCCAGAACTACGTGTCCATGGAGGGCGCGGTTAAGAACATTCAGGACATGCGCGCCGCCGCCGGGGACGTTCCCTTCCTCTTCGTCTACGAGCACCCCACCATCTATTCCCCCGACCAGATGCCCGCGGGCTACGATGTGCTGGACTACTCCGACGAGATCGCCGCGGAGATCGTCTCTCGCATGTCCGAAACGGACATTCCCATGCTGGACAGCCGGGAGGTGCTCACCGCCACCGGGCTTGATCTGAGCGAGTATCTCATGTACACCGACCAGCACTGGGCCACCCGGGCCTCGCTCATCATGGCCCAGCGCATCGCCGAGGAGCTCTCCGGCATGACGGGGATTGATCTGGACGCGGAGAAGCTGGACATCTTCCGGTTCAACACCGAGACCTTTCCCAAGCTCTTTCTCGGCAAGTACGGCCAGCGCGTGGGCACGGGAAACATCGATCCCGACGACATCACGATCTACTGGCCGAAGTACGACACGAACATCCGCCGCTACACCAACTATCTGGGCGATATCACCGAGATCGAGGGCAGCTTCTACGACAGCGTGATCCGCTGGAAGTACCTGCAGCCCGACGCGGGCAGGACGTGGAACATCAAGGCCTACTTCGACTACGGCCTCACCGAGAACCACGACGTCTACACCAACCCCGACGGCGCGCCCTGCACCATCCTGCTTTTGAAGGATTCGTACAGCGCCTCCATCGGCAGCTTCCTCTCGCTGGTGGCGGAGAACGTGGTGGCCGTGGACCTGCGCCGCAGCGAGCGCACCCTCCAGGAGTGGATCGACCAGAGCAAGCCCGACGCGGTGGTCGTGGCATACAGCATGCAGATGCTCCGCGACGACGCATACGAGTTCCAATAATCCTACAAAAAATCGCGACGGTATGGCGTACAACCATACCGTCGCTTTGTCTGTCAGAAGGACAAATCGGAGGGGAGATACTCCACCGCCACATCATAGCAATTCCACACCCAGCGGCCCCGCAAGCACCGCCGCCTGACCGGCGCTGATCTTCAGTCCCCGCAGCTCGGCGCAGCCCTCGCTCACCCGCAGGCCCTCGATGTCGCAGTGGGAGAGATCCACGCCCATCAGCGGCGTGCGGAAGAACTCTGCGCGGCGCAGGTCGCAGTCGGCGAAGTCGAGCTTCTTGATTTTCGCGCCGCTCCAGTAGACCTCCTGCAGGTTGCACGCCCGCAGGCTGCCCTGCTCCCAGCTGCTCTCCGACAGGTTCAGATAGCGCAGGCCGCAGTCCATAAACTGCACGTCCCGCAGCCGCGCGCCGGTGAAGTTCGCGCCGTCGCCCCGGCATCCGGCGAAGCGGCACTTCTTCAGAAACGCGCCGTAGAAGCGGCAGCCTGCGAAGCTGCAATTCTCAAAGCTGCACGCAAAGAGTGTGACATTGGACAGGTCGCAGTCCTCAAAGCGGCAGCGCAGAAAGCGCACGCCGTTGAACTCCGCACGGCACAGCTCCGCGCCCTCCAGCACCACGCCCTCAAATTCCATATTCTCGACGGCAGCGCCCTCGTCCATGGCGCTGCGGATGACATTTTCAAGCATGCGCGTCAGTCGGCGATCAGCGCGGCCATCTCGTCCACTGTGATGCGGTAGACCTTGCCCTCGATGCCGTGCTGAAGCAGCGCCGCGCGGACGCTTTCCCGGTCGTAGCGGCTGCCAACGATCGCATCGCAGATGGTCTTTGCGTCCAGCGTGGAGAAGAAGTCGCCGTAGACGGAGGCGGACTGAATCACGCCCCTGCGCACGTCGATCTTGAACTCCATCTTGCCGCCCGCGAAGCGCCCGGTGCGCTCGATGTTGAACTTGGGGTCCGCGCCGAAGATGCACTCCCAGGCGGCGAACTTCTCCCGGGCCAGCTGGCGGATGCGCGCGTCGTCCCCGGGGGTGAGCCTGTATTCCTCTGTGCTGCCGTTCATGATGTGGCGCACCATGCCCGCCTTGAAGGCATGGGGATCCATGGGCGAGGGCAGGTGCTCGGCAATGTTGGTCACCCGGTCGCGCACGGACTTGATGCTCTTGGAGAGGATCTTGTAGTCGTCCACGGTGGTGGAGGCCACCATCTGCTCGATGTCGGTGTCGAAGAGCAGCGAGCCGTGGTGCACGATGCTGTCTGCCAGGCGGTACTGGGCGTTGCCGGAGAACTTGCGGCCGTCGATGGTCAGGTCGTTGCGGCCGTTGAAGGAGGCGTTCACGCCCATCTCCCGCAGTGCGTCGATCACCGGGGCGATGTACTCGTGGAACTGAATCTCCCCCGCGTCCCGGTGCTGGATGAATGTGAACTGCCAGCCGCCGAGGTCGGTGTAGATCGTGCCGCCGCCGCTCATGCGCCGCACCAGATGGATGCCGTGCGCGTCGGCGTAGGGCTTGTTGATCTCCTCCAGCACGTTCTGATACTTGCCCACCATCAGCGTGGGCGTGGTCTGCCAGAACAGGAACACCGTGTCCGGCAGGCGCTTCTCCACCGTGAAGTAGTACTCCAGGCCGAAGTTGTAGTAAACGTCCGTGGAGCCGGTCTCAATATAGATCATGCACGTCCTCCAGTACCTCCCAGGCCTTGTAGGAGCTTCGGGCCAGCGGTGCGGAGGCCACGTGGCGGAAGCCCTTCTGCAGGGCCATCTCCTTGTAGCGGGCGAAGTCCTCCGGCGTGGCGTAGCGCGCCAGCGGATAGTGCTGCGGCGAGGGCTGCAGGTACTGGCCGATGGTCAGGATGTCGCAGCCGGTGTCCAGAATGTCGTCCATCAGGCGGCTGATCTGCTCCTCCGTCTCGCCCAGACCCACCATGAAGCCGGTCTTGGTCAAGAGCGTGGGATCCTTCTTCTTGCAGTAGCGCAGCACGTCCAGCGAGCGCTGGTACCGCGCCTGCGGGCGCACGGCGGCCTGCAGCTCCTCCACGGTCTCCACGTTGTGGTTCAGCACCTCCGGATGGGCCGCGATCACCACGTCCAGCGCATCGGTGTTCATCTTCATGTCGGAGATCAGCGTCTCCACCGTGGTGCCGGGGCAGACCTCCCGGATGGCGCGCACGGTCCTGGCAAACTGCTCCGCGCCGCCGTCGGGAAGGTCGTCGCGGGTGGAGCAGGTCAGAACAACGTGGCGCAGCCCCAGCTTCTTCGCCGCCCGGGCCACGTTCATCGGCTCCTCGGGATCCGGCGGCAGCGGCTTGCCCGTGGTCACGTTGCAGAAGCGGCAGTTGCGGGTGCAGATGCTGCCCAGAATCATGAACGTGGAGGTGTGCTTGCGGTAGCACTCGCCCAGGTTCGGGCAGTTGGCCTCCTTGCACACCGTGTTCAGGTTCAGATCGCGCATCAGCTCGGCGACCTCATTGACCGCCTCCGCGTTGTAGCGCACCTTCAGCCATTCCGGCTTTCTCTTGTCCATCATGCGCGAACCTCGAAGATGGCCACCGGGGACTCCACGTCCACCGTGTCGCCCTCCTCGCACA
Organism: uncultured Clostridia bacterium; assembly: GCA_945871545.1. The sequence continues at coordinate 28,101 of CAMBWJ010000001.1, forward strand.
GCTGCTTCTTCAAAATGCCGCTCTCCGTGGCTTCGATCTGGTTGACCACCTTGTCCGTCTCGATCTCGTAGAGGGGCTCGCCGGCCTGCACCGCGTCGCCCTCCTCCTTCAGCCAGGCGCACAGCACGCCGCTTGCCATCTCGGGGCGCAGCTTGGGCATCGTCAGTTTCTTTTCCATATTTGTATCCTTTCTCCGCATGCGCGGCGGTTGCAGTCTTTGTTATAACAGCAGCTCCATTAGCTCTTGGGCATGGGAGCCTGCCAGAGCGAAGCAGATTTTCGAGAAGCCGTCCGGGTCGAGCCGGCTGCCGTTCAGCAGTTGCGCGGCGCGCTCCGCGTCGATGCAGGGGGATTCCACGCTCGCGTCGCTGAGGATGCCCTTCTTCGCCCGGTAGGAGACGCGCAGCGGTTGTCCTGCGAAGCTGCCCTCGCGTTCATAGCTGAAGCTGGGGGTCTTTCCCCAGGTCCAGTCCCAGCTGCGGTACTTCTCGTTGCGTAACTTCCGCACCTGCGCGCGCTGCTCATCCGTCAGCTCCACGCAGACATGGTTCGCCGGGAGCACCTCCGCAAGCAGGCGGCTGCGGAAGTCGGCGATGGACATGGGCTTGGACAGGTGGTCGCCGATGTTGGTCACCGTGCAGATGGCCGACAGCGTGCCCTTCGTCTGAAACGCGTCGTTCTTGGCGTGGGCCGTGAACGCATCCAGGGATGCAAGGTCGCTCTCGTACAGCAGCGTGCCGTGGTGCAGGATGCGCCCGCCCGCGGCCTTCTGGGCGCTGCCGGAGATCTTCCTGTCCCCGATGGCGATGTCGCAGCTTCGATTCCTGTGGGCGGAAATGCCCATGCGGTTCAGCGCGGCGATCACCGGGTCGAGAAAGTGGTCGTAGTCCAGCGCTCCGTCGGCGCGCAGCATGAAGCTGTAATTCACGTTCCCCAGGTCGTGGTAGACCGTGCCGCCGCCGGTCATGCGCCGCACCACCGGCACGCCCCGCCTGCGCAGCGCGTGGATGTTCACCTCCCGGCAGATGTTCTGATAGCAGCCCACCACGATGGCGGGCCGGTTCTGCCAGAGGTAGAACACGTCATCCTCCGCATAATTCTCAAACACGAACTCCTCGAAGGCCTGGTTGTAGAAGGGATCGGTGGATTCATTGATGAACGTGAGCATGCGCGACCCCCCTTTCCCGGCGGCGATTCGTCCGCAGATGTGACACCGTGCTCATTATAGCACAGCAAAAATGTCATTTCAACCGGGTTTCAACTGGAAATCTGCATGAAGGATGTGCGGCAGGGGCAGCGCTTCGCCGGATGGCGGCGCGCAGCGTCCGACCTGTGCCGCAGGAATTTACAGGAAATAAATGCATATAAATTCATGAAAACGCTTGACATATGCATAAGCATGCACTATAATGCGTATATTCCATTCAGCAAGGACGGTGTGCATCATGTATTCCAAGATGAAACTGTTTCTCTCTCTGACCCTGATTCTGGCCCTGTGCCTGAGCTCTGTGGGCGCGCTGGCCTGCACGGCGATCTACGTGGGTTCCGGCCTGACCGCCGGGGGCGAGACGATCCTGGCCCGCTCGGAGGACATCTCCAACAGCTACAACAAGCTGTTCTACGTCAGCCCCGCCGGAAAGCACGTCGCGGGCGAGGTGTACGACGGCTGCTACGGCTTTTCCTACACCTTCACCAGGGACAGCTACGCCTACACCGCCTTCAGCGATGACAACGGCGACGCGGTCGGCGGCGAGTGCCCGGACTGCGGCGGAACCCACGCCCACACCCCCTACGAGGCGGGCGGCACCAATGAGATGGGCGTGACCGTGAGCGCCACCGAGACCATCGGCTGCTCCGACGCGGTGTACGAGGTGGATCCCTACGAGGATCTGGGCATCGAGGAAGCCGAAATCACCACCATTCTGCTCAGCCAGTCCGCAAGCGCGAAGGAAGCGGTGGAGCTGCTGCTGGGCATCTACGATGAATCGGGCTGCTGCGGCGGTTCGGGCATCCTGATCGCCGACGACAGCGAGACCTGGTACGTGGAGAACACCACGGGCCACCAGTACATCGCGCTGAAGCTCAGCGACAGCATGGCCTTCGCCCAGCCGAACATGTCCATCATCGGCCTGATCGATCTGGACGACAGCGAGAACGTGATCGCCTCCGACAACCTGATCGAGGTCGCCAAGCAGGCCGGAACCTACGTGGGCGACGAGGAAGCCAACACCATCGACTACGTCGCTTCCTACAACGCCGACCAGGAGGCCAACGAGCGCATGGTCAACGCGCTGAAGTACTTCAACGCCGCCGCCGGCGACGAACCCGTTCCCGCTGACTACACCATCTCCAACGTGGACGCAGACGGCAACATCGTTCCCATGTACACCGGCATCGCGCCGGAGCACGCCTTCACCATCGAGGACGTGATCGGCTACTACCACATTGGCGGCATCGGCTCCAACCGCAACCTGGAGACCCACATCTTCCAGATCAGCGCGGAGGACGGAGCGACCGACACCGTGGAATGGGTGGCCATGGACGACGCATGTTACAGCGTGTTCGTGCCCTACTACTCCATGCTGACCACCGACACCTACGCGGGCTACAAGCTGAGCACCCTGCCCGCGGACTTCACCGAGGAGCAGCCTGCCGACGCAGAGATCGTCTACGCCACCACCAAGTACCGGCGCAACGAGAACGGCGAGCGCGTTCCCGTGGAGGGCTACGTGGCGCTGCCCGAAAACTGGGCGGATTCCATGTACTGGGCCTTCGACGCGCTGTCCAACCTGATCGAGGCCGGCAAGGCCGACGAGGCGCAGCTTGCGGAGATCAACGCGAAGCTGGACGCGCTTCAGCAGGACTGCTACGCCGCATATGACGAACTGAAGTCCGCCGCCGATGCGCAGGCCGCCACGGAGATCAGCGCCGCTGTCGCCGCGAAGGTGCACGCCGCCGCC
>CAMBWJ010000002.1 GCA_945871545.1 uncultured Clostridia bacterium
GATGGTGCTATAATGCACGCGTAGGTACCCTTTCGCCCTGTGGGTGTCTGGGTTTAATAAGGAAGTTGGGTGCAAATCCCACGCGGTGCCGCCGCTGTAAATGGGGAACGGACGCGAGAAAGTCACTGGCTGTATAGCCGGGAAGACTGCGAAAGTGATGATCCATGAGCCAGAAGACTTGCCTGCAAAGTCGGTTTCAGATCTCCACGGTTCATGGAGGAAAGCGGCGAAGTGAAGCTTATATAGCTTGATTTGTTTTGGCAAAAACGGGCCATTACTATGCCTTTTGGGCGTGGTAGTGGCCCTATTTTTGTGCAACGGATGCGCTTGGAGAACCGGGGAAAAAGTCTGGGACGCGGCAGACATGTGGAGACTCGGCAGATCGCCGGGTTTACACAAATGCGAACGATCCCGCGAATGCGGATCGAAAATAATGAGGAGGGTTCAACCCATGAAAAAGCTACTTTCCCTGATCTTGGTGCTGCTGCTGGCGCTGGGCGCGTTGGGCGGCCTTGCGATTGCCGAGCCTGCGCAGGATCCCGATGCTGAAATTGTGCTTGCCGGCTACCGCAACCTGGCACCCGGTGAGAAGGATGGCTACTACTGCAGCAAGATTCTCTACGTCTGGGAGCCGCTCATCACGCAGGATGATACCGCCGCGCCCATTCCCTGTCTGGCGGAGAGCTGGGAGATGAGCGAGGATGGCACCCAGTGGACGTTCAACCTTCGACAGGGCGTAAAGTTCCACGATGGCGAGGATTTCAACGCCGACGCTGTGATCGCCAATTTTGATCGCATGATGCTGGGCGTGAAGAGCTCCTCCTTCTATCCGCTGGACATCACTGCCCACTACCCGAATCTGGCCAGCTACGAAAAAGTGGATGAATACACCATCCGTCTGACCTTCTCCCAGCCCGCGCCGACCCAGCTCTACAACATGGTGAACTTCGGAAGCGCCATCTACAGCCCCAAGTGCTTCGATGAAGAGGGCAACTTCAACGGCATCTGTGCCGGCACCGGCCCCTTCAGAATCGTCGAGAACGTTCTGGACGAGTATGTTCTGCTGGAGCGCTTTGACGATTACTACGGCGAACCCGCCAAGGCAAAGCGCATTCGCGTGAAGGTGATCCCGGATGCGGATACCCGCTTCTCTGCGCTGAAGGCCGGAGAGATTCTGGGCGTCATCGACCTCAGCGCCATCCCGGCTTCTCTGGCAGTGGAGCTGGAGGGCGATGAGAACTTCGCCATCACCACCACCAAATCGACGATGATTCGCTTCCTCACGCTGAACGGCACGAAGTTCCCCTTCGATGACGTGCGCATGCGCCAGGCTGTGAGCCTGTGCCTGCAGCGCAGCGTGATCACCGACGATCTCTACTATGGCTTCGGCACGCCCACCACCAACATTCTGAACTACTCGACCCCCTTCTACAAGGAGTTCCCCGTGGAGGAGGATCTTGAGAAGGCCAAGGCGCTGGCAGCAGAGGTTCTGGGTGACGAGCGCGTGCGCGTGACCTATCTGGTGAACGGCAGCGATGCGAGCCTGAAGGTCGAAGCCGAGCTGATCTCCACCTGGCTTGCTGAGATCGGCATCGACTGCGATATTCAGCCCATGGAATACTCCGCGATGAAGGAGCTGATGAAGGCCGGCGATTACGGCATCGCCCGCATGCAGCAGGGCCTGTCCAACTCCGAGCCTGCGACCATCTTCCGCCGCTTCATGCTCACCTCCGGCGACCACAACCAGAACTACTCCCTGGGCTACCAGAGCGACGAGGTGGATCGTTTGATGGACGAGGCCGCCGCTGCCCTCGACATGGAGGTTCGCACCGCCAATTATGACCGGATTCAGGAGATCTCTACGGAGGAATTCCCCGTTATTCCGCTCTTCAACGACATGACTCTCATGGCCTACAGCACCAAACTCACCGGCTACGACGCCAAGCTCTACGGCATCGAGCTGCCCCTGGTCGCCTGGGCTGAATAAAGAATATGCGCCGCTATCTGATACAGAAAGTTCTCTCGCTGCTTCCGGTGCTGCTGGGCATCTCCCTGATCGCCTTTGTGCTGGGCGTGATTTCGCCGGGAAATCCGGCGGAGCTCGCCCTCAGCCGGGGCGGTTATGAGCCCACACCCGAACAGATCGAGGCAATGGAGCGTCAGATGGGCCTGGATGCGCCCTATCCCGTGCAATACCTGCGCTGGGTAGGGCGCGCGCTTACCGGTGATCTAGGTACGTCCTACGCCAGCAAGCTGCCTGTGGGCGCAGAATTGGCGCGCCGCCTGCCCGTCACCCTGAAGCTGGCGCTCTGCTCGATCCTTCTGGCGCTTGTGCTCGGCTTTTCCATGGGCTGCATCGCCGCAGCCTTTCATGAGCGGTGGCCGGATCGCGTGATTCGCAGCGCCATCAACATTCAGCTCTCCTTTCCGGCCTTCTGGCTGGCGCTCCTGCTCATACTTCTCTTTGCGGAAAACCTTCGCTGGCTGCCCACCAGCGGAAACGGCGGCCTGAAGTACATGATCCTGCCCTCCCTCGTGCTCTCCTCGGCCAGCGCAGCCACGACGGCGCGACTCATTCGATCTGCGCTGCTCGCCGAGTTTGGCAAGCAATACTGCACCGCCGCGACGGCGAGAGGAATTTCAAGAAAGCGGCTGGTTCTGCAAAACGCGCTGCCCAACGCGGCTGTGAGCGCCGTGGCGCTGATGGGCAACTCCCTGGGCGGCATGCTCGGCGGATCGGTGATCATCGAATCCATATTTGCCCTGCCGGGAATCGGCAGCTATGCGCTGGACGCCATCACGAACCGCGATTACCCCGCGCTGCAGGGATATGTGCTGCTGGCGGGGTGCATTTATGTGGCCGTTGCGCTGCTGGTGGACGTTGTGAGCATGCTGCTCAATCCCAAGCTGCGCCTTGGAGGGAAAAGGATATGAAGAATTCGAGGATGCGCCTGTTCATCGCGGCTGCGCTGCTGGGTGTCATTCTGCTGAGCAATCTGCTTGCACCCTGGATTGCGCCCTGCGATCCCAACGAAGCCAACATGCGCGTGCGCCTTCAGGGGCCCAGTCCGGAGCATCCGCTGGGCACGGACAGCCTGGGCCGGGATATGCTCAGCCGCGTACTCTACGGCGGCCGGTCCTCCATGCTCGTTGCGCTGGCGGCCACGGCGCTCTCCATGGCCCTCGGCATGCTTTTAGGCGTGCTCGGCGGCTACTACGGCGGCATGCCGGATTGGTGCATCACTGCCGTCGCCAACATCTTTCAGGGGCTTCCCGGCACCTGCCTGATGATCGCCATCGTGGGCGTGCTGGGCCCCGGCATTCCAAATTTGCTTCTGGCGCTGGTGCTCACCAGCTGGGCAGGCTTTTCGCGCATCGTGCGCACGGAGACCCTGCGCATCCGCGAGGAGGCATACATTGAAGGCATGCGGGCCCTGGGCGCAGGCAACGGTCGGCTCCTCTGGCGGCATATCGTGCCGAACATGATGGCGAACATCATCGTCCTCTTTACCACCCGCATGGGCAGGTGTGTGCTCTCCATCGCGTCGCTGAGCTACCTCGGGCTGGGCATCAAGCCCCCCACGCCCGATTGGAGCGTCATGATCTCCGATGCGCGTCTGAACTATCGCAGCGCGCCGCATCTGATCATCGTGCCGGGACTGTGCATCTTTTTGCTGCTCTTGTCCATCAACATGCTGGGCGACGCACTGCGCGATCTCCTTGACGTGCGCAGCAAGGAGGTGAAGGAGCTATGATCGAAATTGACGATCTTCGGATCACATTCCGGCTTCCGGGGGTGGATGTGCGCGCCGTGGACGGCGTGAGCATTGCCTTTCCGGACAGTGAAATCACCGGCATCATCGGCGAGAGCGGCTGCGGAAAATCCGTGCTGGGACTTGCACTGCTGGGACTGCTGCCGCCCTATGCGAGGGTGGAGGGCAGATTGACGATGGATGGCGAAGCACTCACGCCGGAGCGTGCACGCAGCCGCCTCGGCGTCGGCATCGGCCTGATTCCCCAGAATCCTGCCGAATCCCTGAACCCTGCGCGCACCATCGCCTTTCATCTGCGGGAAGCATTGCTGCCGCTGAAGCTCCCTTCAAAGGATGTAAAAGAACGTTCCGCCCGGTTGCTGCGGGATTTCGGCTTTGCAAGTCCCGAGCGCATCCTGCGCGCCTATCCCCACGAGTTGTCAGGGGGCATGCAGCAGCGCGTGCTCTGTGCGATTGGCTCGGCATGCGCGCCCAAATGGATGCTGGCGGATGAACCCACGAAGGGTTTGGACCGCGATCTGCGCGATCAGGTTCGGGATACGCTGCGGTCGTTGAAGGATTTCGGCGTGGAAAGCATGCTCGTAATCACGCACGATCTTCCGCTGGCGCGGGAGCTGTGCGACAACCTGGCCGTCATGTATGCCGGGCAGATCGTCGAGATGGGGCCGAGGCTGCTGGAGCAGCCCATGCATCCGTACACAAGGGCCTTTTTGAACGCACTGCCGGAGAATGGCTTTCAGGCGATGGCCGGCGTTGCACCCCGGGCGGGCGAACGGCTTCCGGGCTGTCCATTTGCACCGAGGTGTTCCCATGCAAAGCCGCGCTGTCATCGGGAGCGTCCGTCCGAAACGGCTGTCAACGGCAGAATTGTGAGGTGTTTCCTGTATGCCTGAGTGCATTCTGGAGGGAAGGGACATATACAAAACCTTCCACAGCGGATTTGGCGGCAGGGCGCACACCGCGCTCAAGGGCGAGCGCCTGAAGCTGCACAGGGGAGAAACCCTCGCGCTGATGGGCCCGTCGGGCTGCGGCAAGAGCACCATGGCGCGCATACTGCTGCGTTTAATTGACCCGGACAGGGGTCGGGTATTCTTCTGCGGCGAGGACATTACGCATCTGCGGGGAAGCGCGCTGAAGCCGTTCCGAAGGCGCGTGCAGCTGATCTCCCAGCGCCCGGAAACCTTCTTTGATCCCCGGATGCGCTTGGGCGACAGCCTGTTGGAACCACTCAGGATATTTGGTGTGACCGAAGAACAGTGCCGCCTGCCGGGGTTGCTGGAGCGGGTGAAGCTCACGGATGATCTGCTCCGCCGCTATCCCCATCAGGTGAGCGGCGGCGAAATCCAGCGGCTGTCCCTGTGTCGCGCGCTCCTGCTCGCTCCGGAAGTGCTGGTGCTGGATGAACCCACGTCCATGCTGGATGTATCCGTGCAGGCGCAGATCCTGCAGATTCTGAGGAGCCTTCAGGAGGAATATGGGTTGTCCTACCTGTTTATCACCCATGATCGCGAGGTCGCGCAGTATATGAGCAATCGAATCCAGTTTATGGAGTAGTCCCTGGAGGCGCACATTCTTCCACCGGGGCAAGCTGCCCGGAAACAACTGAGTCTATTATAGAAGCAAAAACCCGAGGGGAGCCGTACCCCTCGGGTTTATCTATGTCAGATGATCTTCCGCGCCTTTTCCACGAATCTTGTCTGCACCTCCTGCAGCGCGCCCAGGCCCTGCATGCGGACGCGCACATCGAAGCCGCGACGGGTCAGGATGGATTTCCAGGAATCCCCGTCGTCCCCGGCCATGTCGTTGCGGGCGTGATCCCCTGCCACCAGCATCAGCGGCATCAGTGCAAGGTCTTTGACCGGCAGGCGCTCCAGCTCGGGAAGCTGCTCTTCCAGGCTATGTTCACCCTCGACGCAGGCGAGGTACACATTCTCCGGGAGCAGCTCCCGCAGGCGGGCGTAGGTCTCGTCTGCGGCGTGCTCGGTGCCGTGGCCCATCATCAGCAGGGGACGGCCCTCCTCCGCAGCGATCTTGCCCAGCAGACCGGCCATCCAGCTCAGATCCGCCTGCGTCTCCAGCAGCGGCTCGGACACGCGCAGGCCACCCGCCGCATCCTTCACCAGCTCGTACTCGATGCCGTGCAGGAAGTGGGTGGGCACGACGGCGATCTCTCCATAGTCCTCTCTGCGCAGGTGCTCCAGGGCCTCCGCTTCGCTCTCGATGGCGTCGCCGCGCTCCCGGAGCTTGCGCATGATGATGCGCGAGCTGTACGCCCGGCGCACATCGTGGCTGGGAAAGGCCTTTGCCAGGGCCGTTTCGACGGGCAGGATGCAGCTGCGCTCCGCCTCCGGGTAGCTGGTGCCGAAGCTGACGGCGAGAATTGCTTGTTTCATGTGCGAACCTCCTGTTCTTCTGTATAAAATAGGTATTTATTGTCCGATGTCCGGCGCACGTCGATGGAAAAGACCCGCTGAATCTGTCCGGAGCGATAGACCTCCTCCGGGCTTCCCGCCGCGACGAGGCGGCCTCGCTCCATCAGCAGCAGGGAATCGGTATATTCCAGCGCCAGTGACAGCTCGTGCAGCACCAGAATCACGCTGCGGCCCTCCCTGCACAGCGCCCGCAGCAGCTCCATCAGCGCAAACTGGCTGGAGAGATCCAGATAGGCGGTGGGCTCGTCCAGCAGCATCACCGCCGCCTGCTGGGCAAGCATCATGGCGAGGTAGGCGCGCTGCCGCTCGCCACCGGAGAGCCGGCTCACGGGCCGGTTTGCAAGCGCACCGAGCTTCACGCGCTCGATGGCCGCCTGAACGATCTCCCGATCCTCCCGGCGCAGGCTCTGGCCCCACTTCAGGTGCGGGTAGCGTCCGTGGGTCACCAGATGGCGCACGCTGATGTCCGGCGCGATGCGGCTCTGGGGCATGTAGGACAGATGGCGGGCGCGCTCCTTCTCGGGGATGTCTGAGAGAGCTTGTCCGTTCAAGAGGATTTCGCCGCCGGAGGGCTTCATCAGGCCCACCGCACACTTCATCAGCGTGGACTTGCCGCAGCCGTTGGGCCCGATGATGGCGGTGAGCTTGCCGGGGGCAAGGTGCGCGCTCACGCCGTGCAGCGTCTCCACGCCGTCGTAGGCCGCGCGCAGTTCTCGAAATTCCAGCATGCGATCCCTCCTCAGGTGGCGTCGTGGCGGCTGCGCTTCTTGCGGATCAGCAGCAGGTACAGGAAGAACGGTGCGCCCACGATGGAGAGCACGATGCCCACCGGCAGCTCGAAGGGGGCGAAGGCCACGCGGGCGATCAGGTCGCAGATCAGGCACAGCGCCGCGCCGAAGGTTGCCGCGATGGGGAGCTGGAGCTGCGCGTCGTTCTTCAGCAGGATGCGGGTCATGTGGGGCGCAACCAGTCCCACGAAGCTCAACAGCCCGGCGAAGCTGACCGCAGCGCCCGCAAGCATGGCGGCGGCAACCAGAAACAGCGCCCGGAAGCGCTCCACCCGCAGGCCGAGGCTGTGGGCCACGTCGTCGCCCAGCGCCATCAGCTGAAGCTCTCTGCCAAAGACGAGGGCGGCGAGAAAGCCCATGGCGCACAGCGGCGCGGCAAAGCGCAGCTGCTGCATGGTTGTGGTGGAAAAGCCGCCGATGGAGAATGCGCTGCGGCTGACGACTGCCTCGGGGATCAGCGTGACGATGGCGTCCATGCACGCGCCGAAGATGCTGTTCACGGCGACGCCCGCGAGCACGATGGTGGCGCGGGAGGCCCCGGTGAGCCGCGCGAGAAGGTAGACGGCAAAGGCTGCGGCGCATGCGCCGAGGAAGGCTGCCAGCGAGGTCAGGCGGGACAGGCCGGGGAACACCGCCATGCAGATCAGTGCGCAGAGACCCGCACCGGAATTGATGCCGATCACGCTGGGCGCGGCCAGCGGGTTGCGCAGTACCGCCTGCAAAAGCAGTCCTGCCGCCGCCAGCGACGCGCCTGCGAGGATGGCGGCCAGCGTCCTAGGCAGGCGCACGTACCAGAAGATGCGTGCGGCGGTGCTCTCCCGGGCGGTATCTCCCAGCGCGGAGAGAATTTCCGAGGGCGAAAGGCCGCTTGCGCCCAGGCACAGGTTCATCAGCACCGCCAGCAGCAGGACGCCCAGGAGCATCAGCAGCAGCGCCCGGTTGCGGTTCATCCCTCCGCCCCCTCGAGCACCTCCAGCATGAAGGCGTAGGACTCCGCCCAGCGGGCGTTGGGATGGTAGTGGAACAGGTCGCGGTCCAGCACGTAGAAGCGCCCCTCCCGCACGGCGCTGAGGGTGTTCCAGGCGGGATTTCCGGTCAGCACGGCGGTCAGGGATTCCTCGGCAGCCGCTGCGCTGGTGCCCTGCAGCACCACGAAGATGTAGTCCGGGTCCTCCACGAGCACGGTCTCCATGCTGATGCTTTCGCAGAGGGCGCTGTTGCCGTCGGCCAGGTTCTCAAAGCCCATGTCGCGCAGGATTGCGCCCGCCACCGTGCCCTCGCTGCTGCGCGCCTTGACGGTGATGGAATTGGCGCGGATCAGCAGGGCGGTGGGATGCCGGTTCAGCGCCTGCGCCTCAGCCAGAATCGCCTCGATGGGCCGCTGCACCGTCTCCAGCTGCTGCTGGTAGAGATCCTCGCGTCCGGTGAGCCGGGTGAAGATGCGCATGCTCTCCATGTAATCGCGCCAGTCCTGGGTGGAGAAGAAGGCGCAAGGGATGTCCGCCTCCTCCAGCATGGCGGCGATGTCCACCTGGCTGGCCACGTCCGATGAGAGCAGCACGAAGTCCGGGTTCAGGGAGAACAGCAGCTCCATGTTCGGCTCGGTGTGGCTGCCCAGGTTCTGCACATCCTCGCCCAGCGCGTCGCCGTCGAAGGCGTCCGCAATGCTGCCCACCAGCGTGCCGCCAGCGGTCAACCACGCATCGCCGTAGGAATTGTAGAGGGAGACCACCCGCCGGGGATGCTCCGCGACCTCCACACTGCGGCCGTTTGCGTCGGTGAAGCTCAGTGCCAGCGCGGACGGGGCGCACAGCAGGGCAATCAGGATCAGACAAAGGAATTTCTTCATGGCTCTTACCTCCGAATGAGAATCAGGTATGGATTTACTTCACGCATCCGCCCGGTTCGCCCTCGCCGATCAGTCCGCAGGCGTCCGCCCGGCACTGCGCGCAGCGCCGGAACTGCGGGAGAATGGTGGACAGCTCGTCGCGCGCGCTGCGAAGCGCTTCCGCCGACGGCGACGGCCAGCCGGACAGGCGACCTGCGGGCTTCAGCGGCATGACGTTCATGATCGCCGCGCCGCGCTCATGCACTGCGCGCGCAATTTCGCGCAGCTCGCCGTCGTTGATACCGGGCACGAGCACCGTGTTCACCTTGACGGTCATGCCCGTCCTTGCGGCCAGCTCGACGCCGCGCAGCTGGCGGGCGATGGCCTCCCGCGCAGCCTCGATTCCCGTGAGAAGGTTGCCGCGCTCGTCCAGAATGTGATCGTTGAGCTGCGCGCCGGTCTCCGGACGCAGCGCATTGACGGTCACGGTCAGAGTCTTCACGCCCAGCGACCGCAGCCGCGCCGCGTTCTCCGGCAGCAGAAAGCCGTTGGTGCCCAGGCACAGCCCCATCTCGGGAAAGCTCTGCTTCAGAAGCGCCAGAACCTCGAAGGTTTCCGGGTTGTACAGCGGTTCGCCGGGCCCGGCAACGCCCAGCACGCGCACCTCTGGATGGCATGCAAGGCGCTTGCGCACGTAGTCCACCGCCTCGTCCGGGCGCACGATCTGCATGGCCCGCCCGGGCAGCCGGGTCGCACCGTCATCCATGCCGCGCCCGCAGAAGGCGCAATCGAAGTTGCAGCGCGGCGCGCAGGGAATGTGCAGCCGACCGAACTGCCCGTGGGCAGCTTCGGAGAAGCAGGGATGTTCGCTGAGCTTCATCGCGCATATCCCTCCTCCGATTGGGCGAACTGCGCCGCGATCCGCTCGCCGATGGCCTCCAGCGCCTCGGTGGAGAGCGGCTCGGGCACGGTGGTCTCCGCGCCGTGCAGCATTTCGTCCGCGATGACCTCAAAGGCCCGCGCAGCGGCGGAATCCGGTTCGCACTCGATGACCGTACTGCGGCGCATCTCCGCGCGGGAGATGGCCCGATCCAGCGGAACGCGCCCGGCGATGCGCGTTCCCACCGCGCGGGCGAAGTCCGACGCGGCGGATTCGTCGCCCACGGCGCTGCGCTCGTTGTAGATCAGTCCGCCCAGCCTGCATCCGCCCCGGTCGGCGTACTTGCGGATGCAGCGGCAGATGCCGTTCGCCGCGTACAGCGACATGTAGTCCGAGGTGGTGACGATGTAGGCCGCCTCGGCGACCTTCTCCCGCAGCGGCGTGCTGAAGCCGCCGCAGACCACGTCGCCCAGCACGTCGTAAAGGATCAGATCCGGCGCAAATTCCTCGACGATGCGCAGCTCCTGGATGTCCTTCAGCGCCAGCGCAATGCCCTTACCCGCACAGCCCTCGCCGGCGCGCGGCCCGCCGGACTCCATGCACAGCACGCCGAACGCGCCCTCGTGCGCCGCATCCGCGCGGGTCAGCCTGCCGCCCAGACGGGCGTGAACGTCAAGGATCGTCTCAATTCGCCCGTGCATCAGCACCCGAGTGGTGTCCGCCTTGGGATCGCAGCCCACCACCATCACCCGGTTTCCGGCCTTTGCGGCGGCGGCTGCGGCGTTGGCCACCACCGTGGACTTGCCGATGCCGCCCTTTCCATATATGCAAACTTTTCTCATGGCGACCTCCTTCAGGGATTGAACCGCCCGTGGCGGCGGTAGGGCAGCGTCAGCAGCGCGTTGAGGATGTCGGACAGCAGAAAGTCCAGCCCATCGAAGCCCGCGTAGGGCTGATACCCCAGCGCAACCGCGTCCATCACCGGATAGGAAAAGCGGATCAGCCGCGCGGGAATCTCGTCCTCCACCTGCCGCTGAAAGCTGGAGCCGAAGGCCAGCACCGTGCCCGAGCACCGCACCTGATCCATCCATTCGCCCGCGTCGGCGGACGGGTCGCGGTCGTCCATCTCCGCAGAGATTCGCAGGCCCAGCTCGCTTCTCAGAAACGCGGACATCGCCTGCGCGCGCATGAAGTCGCCCGCCACCGCAGCCTCTGCCTGATAGATCAGCCGCAGCGGATGCAGTGCCTTCTTCGCAGATTCCGCCGCATGGGCGAGTCCCGCTTCGATCTCCGGGCCGTGATCCGTGCCCAGCGCGGCGTCGATCTTCGCAAGGAAGCTCCGGCTGCCCTCCGCGCCGTAGGGATAGTCCACGGCGATGTAATCCATGCCCAGACGCGCCTTCAGCGCCTCGCCTACATCCTCAAAGCCCCGGAACACCACGTTCAGCCACGCCGCGCCGAAGCGGCGCATGGTCTCCTCCGTCAGCACCGGCAGCATGGCGTTGAGCCGGACCTTCGGCTCGAGCATCCGCCGGATCGACTCCGCGTCGGCTTCAGATCGGAAGTCGTCCTCCGCAATGCCGATCAGGTTGACCGACGGCTCCGGCGTTTTCTCTCCGCACGTTGGAAGTTCCCCGGCGAGGAAGCGCATGGCGTCGATGTAGCCCTGCCGCATGCTGCCGCAGTAGCCCGCCGTGTTCATCCAGCGCACGGGAAACGGGCAGTCCGCCGCGTCGATGCAGCCCTGAATGTCGTCGTGGATCATGTCCGACGGACAGCCGTTGAGCACGAACACCCGGCGCGGCGCGTGCGCCTTCAGAATCTCCAGCGCCTCGCGCAGCTTGTCCTCGCCGCCAAACACGATCTCGTTTTCGTGCATCATCGTGCAGGCCTGACGCACGTCGTCGGCGCGGCCCATCTGGTGCAGCGCCAGCGCGCCCCAGGAGCAGCCCGACACCGAGTGGATCAGCAGAAACGCGTCCTGCACGCTGGACAGCGCGCGGTACGCACCCAGATAGTAGCATCCCTGAAACGGTTTCATGCTTATCGCCCCCTGTTCTGCCAGAGCCTCTGCCACAGCTCCCGCGACGCGGCGGCGCTGTCCCCGGCGAGGTGCGGGTAGAGCTCCGGTTCAAATTCTGCGCGGTGGATCAGCAGCCTGCCGCCGGTGGGATATTTTCCCAGATTCGCCGCCAGCATCTCCGCACCCCGGCAGAGGTTCTCGAAATCCAGCGCCGTGATGAACAGATCGTCGGCTATCACCGGCTTGTCCGGGCACAGCCCGTGGACGAACTCGTCGCCAATCACCAGATCGGTTTCTCGGAGAATCTCCCTGAGCTGCGCCTCGTCCGGGTTTACGGTGAGCTCGCAGCGCAGATCGCACAGCTCCATGGCCTTTCGGACGTTCTCCAGCGCGCTCCGGGCCATCTCGTCGTCCATGTCGTTGAGCGCCAGACGCTTTGGTTCCATCCGGGCCACCACATGGGCGACGGGAATGCCCGCGCCCTTCACCGCCTGCACCAGCAGGTTCGGCAGCTGGTTGAACATCCGCGGCATCAGCAGCACGCGCTGTCCCCGGTACGCTTCCGAACAGGCGGCGAGCCGATCCCGGGCGCAGTCGATGTGCCGCGCAAAGACTTTATCCACATCGAAGTTCAGCCCCATCGTCTGCGCGATCTCACGATAAAACTGGAGTATGCCGTCCAGGCCCGTGTAGCGGGCGAAGCCGTGGATGTGCATGTACGGCGTACCGAAGCGCTGGTTCAGCGCCTTCGCCCAGCGCACGCGCCGCGCGATGTTCAGCTGGGCGGCGGGCGCGCGGACGATCTCCGCCGCCGTGCAGTTGGGCAGACAGTTCAGCAGCCGCAGGTTCATGTGCCACAGCATGCCGTCCATGCCCTCCAGAAGCGCGCGGCCGCCATAGCCCCAGGCATAGCCCTCCACATTGACCGTTCCGGGCAGCGGCTCCTGCGGCTCCATCAGCTGCTCGGCCAGTGTCAGCATCGCCTCGGAGAAGCCGCAGCCCTTGTAATCCGACGACGCCGGGGCGCAGGCCTTGCCCCAGCTCTTGAGCATGTCCTTTCGCCCGGTGCGCATGACCGTCTTGTCGATGTGGGAAAACACCTCGGATTCCACCGCCAGCACCGGACAGCCCGTCTCCGCACGCAGCTGGCGTGCGAGACCCGTCAGGTCGCACTGCATCACGTCGCTAGTCACCGTGGGAATCAGGATCACGCAGCCCGGCTTCCGTTCGGCAATGACGCGCCGCGCCAGCGCCATCAGTTTGTCCTCGCCGCCGGTCACCACGTCGGCCTCGGTCAGGTCGCTGGATTCGATATTGTACGCGGGCAGGTAGCGCCGCCGTGCGAAATAGCGGTAGTGGTACGCGCAGCCCTTCGGCCCGTGGAGTATGATCGCCGCGTCCTTGATCTGGGAAAACGCCGCCAGATTGCCCGCCACCTTGCCGTTCACGCCCTGCATGTGGTTCACCGCGGCCATGTGTATGCCCATCAGCACCCGGTCGCGCTCGTATTCGTAGAAATGATCCAAAGAATCGACCTGCCTTTCTGCCTGTCTGCGTCCAACGGCGTTCATCCGACGGAATGTGCCTGGTCTGAATCCCCACGATCTGACAAATACAGCTGGCACAAACATCCTTTGTCCAGCTGCAAGCAAAACAGGGATTCCATTTGAGACAATGCTCCCTAACGCATCGGATGATAGACGATATTGATCTGTCCGTCCGGCTCGGAGCGCACATCCGCATCCACCTCGTAGAGCCTGCGGATGAGCGCAGGCGTGAGCACCTCGCGGGGTGTGCCGCTGGCGACCACCCGCCCGCCGTCGACTGCAAAGATGCGGTCGCAGTACATGGCGGCGATGTTCAGGTCGTGAAATGCGGCCAGTACCGTCACACCCAGCTTCTTCACCACGTCCAGAATTTGAAGCTGATACTTGATGTCCAGATGATTGGTCGGCTCATCCAGGATCAGGCACTCCGTCTGCTGGGCGAGGGCGCGCGCCAGGATGATTCGCTGCTGCTCGCCGCCGGACAGCGTGGAGAAGATCCGGTCGATGAAGCCCAGCATCCCCACGCGGCGGAGCGAATCCTCCACGATGTCGAAATCCGCCTTTGTGTCCCGCTCCATCATCCGCTTGTGCGGGGAACGACCCATGAGCACGATGTCCCGGACGGTAAATTCAAAGTTGTAGTAATTGTGCTGGGAGAGCACGGCCAGTCGCTTTGCCGTCTCCCGCACGGAAAATGCGCTGATCGGCGCATCGTCCAGGAGGATGTCACCGCCGTCAGGCTTCAGCACGCGATAGATGCACTTGAGAAACGTGCTCTTTCCGCTGCCGTTGGGCCCGATCACACCCACAAACTCCCGGCTCCGCACGTCGATGCCGATCTGATTGAGAATCTGCGTGCCGCCAAAGGAGAGCTCCACGTTTTCCGCATGAATGTTCACGATTTTCCCTCCCCGAAGCCGTAGGACTTGCGCACCAGCAGGTAGACGAAACAGGGCGCACCGATGGCCGCGACCAGGATGCCCAGCGGCAGCTCGCTCTTGGGGATGATGATGCGGCAGGCCACGTCCGACCAGATCAGGAACACCGAGCCGAGCAGCGCGGAGAGCGGCAGCAGCCGCTTGTGATCCGTGCCGAAGAGCATGCGCACCACATGGGGAATCATCAGACCCACGAAGCCGATCATGCCCGTGCAGTACACCGTCAGTCCCACCAGCATCGCCGAGAGCACCAGATACAGGTGGCGGTAGCGCAGCAGATCCGTTCCAAGGGTCACCGCCACGTCGTCCCCCAGCAGCATCAGATTGAGCACCCGGCTCTGCGTGATGAAGAACAGCGTGATTATCAGAATGACCGGCAGGACAAAGGCGATGTTCTCCCACTTGGAACCGGCCAGGCTGCCCATCAGCCAGAAGGTGATGGACTGCATGCCCTCCCTGTCGTCCGCGATGTAGACGATGAAGTTTGAAATCGCCGAGCACGCCGACGACAGCGCGGTACCCGCCAGCAGGAGACGTATGGAGCTGGAGCGCCCGCCGATGTTGGCCACGATCTGCACGAGGATCGACACCGCCAGCGCGCCCAGAAACGCGCAGATGCCCATGGCGTTGGCGCCGAATGCGGTGACCACGCCCAGCAGTGCCGCCACCGTCGCGCCCAGGGTCGCGCCGGAGGAGATGCCCAGGATGTACGGATCCGCCAGGGGATTGCGGACAATCGCCTGCATGACGCAGCCGGACACCGCCAGCGCCATGCCCACGCCCACGGCCATGATGACCCTCGGCAGGCGAATGAACCAGACGATGTCGTAGAGCTTTCCGGAGCCAAAGACCTGCACATCCCCCACGCCCAGCAGCTTGTGGAGGATCACGCCGTAGACCTCGCCCACGCTGAGCGGAACGCTGCCGAAGGTCACCGCTGCCAGCACCGACACGACCAGCGCGGCGAGCAGAACCAGTATCGCCACGACATAAATTGGCCTGCCGTGAAACAGGCCGCTCTTCAAATCGATCCTTGGGGTTTTCATGGCCGTTCTCCTCATAGAGCCGGTTCCGGCCGTCAGGCCGGAACCGGATTCTGCTTTATTCGTACAGATCGGGGTACAGACCCGCGCCGAAGGTCTGGATGGCGTCCATCATGTGCAGTCCGGGGCAGTAGACCTGCACCAGGTTCAGCGCATAGACGTCGCCGTTCTGAACGGCCTTCAGGCTTGCAAAGGCGGGATTGTCCACGATGGAAGCCACGGCCTCCTCAGGCGTGATCCAGCCCTCGTACCAGATCATGAAGAGCTTGTCGGGATCGGCGGCGATCAGATCCTCCGCGCCGATGTTCGCGCTGTCCTCTGCACCCACGGCCAGCTTTGCACCCACGGCTTCGGCGATGTTGCCGCCGATGGTGGTCGTGCCGTACACGCGGTAGGAATCGCTCTCATCCTCCAGAATCGCCACGGTCATGGGCTCCAGACCCTTCTCCTCCATGTAGGCCACGACCTTGTCGATCTCGGCGTACATCTCGTCCACGATAGCCTGCGCCTCGGCAGTCTTGCCGAACATCGCGCCGATGTTCAGGATGTCCTCCATCTCGTTTTCGACGGTCTGGCCGTCCTCGAGACCCTTCATGTTGCCGCCGCTGTTGTTGGCCATGTAGGTGGCCACGCCGCGCTCGTTCCAGAAGGTCGTGTCGCCCATGCGGTCGTCGGCAAACAGGGAGCGCCAGCCGATGATCGCGTCGGGCTCCAGCGCAATGACCTCCTCCTGGGAGGGACGCGCATCGTAGTAGGGAATCTTCGCAAACTCGTCGGCCAGCTCGCCGGTGATCTCCTCGTCCAGGCCGAAGGCGCAGACGATGCGGTCGGCCAGACCGAGGCGCAGCATGATCTCAATGTTGTCCTGATAGCCAACGACCACGCGCTCAGGCGCCTGTTCGACGGTCACCTCGATGGGTTCCTTGTTGTAATTGAAGGTCGGAATGGTTACGGGATAGGCCTCCGCAATGCCCGCCAGCGCGGAGAGCGCCACAAGCAGTGCCAGGATCAGGGTGAGAAGCCGTTTCATCATAAGAACTTACCTCCTTTGTATTCGCATCCGCTCTTTGCGGAATCGCGCAAAAAAGCCGCATCGCTCCTACGGGAACCAATGCGGCAAGAAAGGCAAGCACAAAAACACCGCGCATCCTGAACTCGAGGAGCACCTGCAAAACCCATCGACCAATGTGTTCTGACTCAGGCATCATCGCAGCGCTTTCGCCTTCCCGGATTGCTCCAGTGACCGGTTTTGTTCAAACCATGAAAGCCGCTCCGCCAATACAGCAGCGGTCCTGTGCGGGATTCTCACCCGACTTCCTGCGTCTCCAAGACGCAAAATTTATCGACAGGCTATGAAATTGTAATCGTATATATTATATTCCTGGCGGGCGTGAAAGTCAAGAAGTTCAGTAGACTTCACGATTGACCATAAGCAGGTTGTACAGGGATGCATTTCCTGCAAACGTGAGTATGCTCCCAAATTTTTGCCTGCTCCCTACAAGAATTATAGCAAGCAGAAACGCTCAGCCACATCCTGCCGCGTTCTCCCGCTTTGACGTCTGCGATCCGTCTTTACTTACGCTTGCTTCCGGCCCGTTATTTGAATTTCTGAGGAATCGTCCTGCCTTTCCGCATATTCATATTCCGCCATGGTAGATGATGTTCAGCCGACCGGACGGCAGCGTCTGAAGCTCTGCGCGGACGCGAAACACCTCCGCCAGCATCTTCGGCGTCAGTACCTCCTGTGGGGTACCTGCAGCGAACAGCCTGCCGCCCTTCATGACATACAGGCGGTCGCAATAGGCCGCTGCCAGGTTGAGGTCGTGCATGGCAGCAAATACTTCAATCTTCAGTTCCTTTACCAGCTCCAGCAGGCTGATCTGATACTGAATATCCAGATGATTGGTCGGTTCATCCAGAATGAGCGCCTTCGGCTGAGCGGTGAGCGCCCGGGCCATGAGCACACGCTGGCGTTCGCCGCCGGACAGGGTGTTGATCTTTCGCCCCGCAAGCGTTCGCATACCTACTCGCTCAAGGGCTTCCCACGCGATGCGATAATCCTCATCGCCGTCTGATTCCAATGCGCGCTTGTGCGGCGTCCGGCCCATCATCGTCACTTCGAGCACGGTAAAATCAAAGCTGAAGGCATTCATCTGGGTCATGACGCCCAGCTTGCGGGCGGATTCGCGCAGGGAAATCTTCTGGAGCGGCATATCATCCAGCCGAACCACGCCTCCGCTGGGCTTCAGCGCGCGATAGATGGTTTTGAGCAGCGTCGATTTTCCGCTGCCGTTCGGGCCGATGATGCCCACGAATTCACGGTTGTCCACGCAGACGCTCACGTCGTTCAGAATCTGCGCGCCGCCAATTTTCACATTCAGATGCTCTGTGGACAGCTTCACCGTCAATCACCTCCAAAGCCATAGTTCTTTGTGAGCATGAGATAGATGAAGAACGGGCCGCCGATCATCGAGGTCACAATGCCGATGGGAAGTTCGCTGTTGTGCAGATAGGTGCGCGCAAACACATCGCACCAGACCAGAAAGATACTTCCGCACAGCACGGAGATGGGGGTGACGCGCTTGTGATCCGACCCGACCAGCATCCTGACCACATGGGGTACAATCAGGCCCACGAATCCGATCGTGCCGGACACCGCCACCACAACGCCCGTCACACAGGCAGAGAGCACAAGATAGATCTTGCGGTACAGTGTTACGTTGACACCCAGCGTCATTGCGGATTCCTCTCCCAGCAGCATGACGTTCAGCTTGCGGAACTGTGTGAGGAAAAAGGCCAGCGCGACTGCCAGTATTGCCGAGGGAATGGGCAGCATTGTCCACGACGAGCTGGTGAGACTGCCCATCGTCCAGAACGACACCGAGCGGATGCCCTCAGTGTCCTTCGCCGTATAGATGATGAAATTCGTAAAAGCCGCGCACATGGCGTTGATCGCCATGCCTGCCAGCAGCAGTTTGATGGTGTTGCCTCTCCCTGCGCCCGAGAATGCGATGGAGAAAACCAGAAGAGAAGTCAGCAATGCGCCCAGAAATGCGCCCACTGACACACCGTATTGTCCAAACATGGAAAACAATCCAATTAGAATGCCGGCCGTCGCGCCAAGGGACGCGCCGGAGGAGATGCCGAGAATATAGGGATTTGCCAGGGGATTTTTTACCACAGCCTGCATCACCACGCCCGACAGCGCCAGACCTGCGCCGACAACCACGGCCATCAGCACCCGCGGCATGCGGATGTTCCAGATGATCTCGGCTCGGTTGGATGCGAGCATCTCCACAGCTTCCGGGCTGTCTGCGCCGATGATCCGGTACCATACGATCCGCGCCACGTCCTCTGCCGGAATGGATACAGCGCCAAAGGTAATGGAGAATATGACCGACAATACAAGCAGCGCGATCAGCACAATCAGAATGGGGATCAGCGGAAATCGCTTTTGAATGTTCAATTTCTTGTCCTCACTTGCTTCCGGCGGATGGTTTTCCATCCGCCGGAGAAAAATTGTCGCTTACATATTTGCCATGATATCGGACAGTGCTTCAATGGCTTCGATGGTGCGCATGCCTCCGCAATAGAATGCCGCATGCTCGATGACGAGGAAACGGTCATTCTTGACAGCCTCTACCCGCTGCAGGCTCTCGTTGGCCTTCATGGCTGCAATCGTGTCCTCCGCCGGAGAGGTGAACTGATTGACCACAAGGATGATGTCGGGATTGAGCTCGATCAGCGTCTCAAGGCTCATGCGTCCGCCCGCATCGTCCAGAGAAATGCCGCCGGACAGGGTGATGATGTCTGCGGTGAGGTCGGTGGAGGCACGTCCGCCGTACTCGTTTTCATACATGAACTGCACGGTCGCCACCCGGGGACGCTCCTCCTCGGGAATATCGGCGGTGCGGGCGGCAACGGCATCCAGACGGGTCTGAATTTCATCGATCAGCTCGTTTGCGCGATCCTCAACGTCAAAGATCTTTCCGAGCTTCTCAATGTCGTCCAGAATCCATGAAACCTTGCGGTCTCCCAGACCCGGCACCGTATTGTTCATCACGTAGGTGTGAATGCCCTTTTCGTGCCATTCCACCACGCTGCCCAGATATTCACCCTCAAACAGAGAACCCCATCCAACGATGATGTCGGGATCTGCCTCCACGACAACCTCCTTGCTGGGATATTCATTGTCATCCGTCAGCTGCACCAACGCGTTGTATTCCTCGGCTACGGGTTCATAGACCGGGCTGCGACGGTGTGCAGTGGCGACAATCTTGTCGCCCAGACCCAGCATGATCAGCAGTTCGGTGTTTGCCTGAGAAATGCTCACGATGCGCTCCGGGCAGGATTCAAAGGTCTGCTCCACTACGGCTCCCTTGTTGCTCTCAATGTAGCCGTCGTAATTGGAAATGGTCACCGGATAGTGGCCCTCCGCCAGCGCACCGGCGGACAGCGTCATCAAGACGAGAACCAGAATCAGAGAAATACAGCGTTTCACAGAATCAAATCCTTTCCATCATAAGTATATTTCTGCGGGGCAGAGACCCGGAATTCCAGAGTTCTGCCCTAAACAGCTTTAATTTACTTCGTCTGCAGCGTAAACCATGTGTCGTAGGAGAACGCGCCGTTGCCGCTGCGGAAGGACCAGTTCGTGTAATCCCCGGTGTTGTAGGGGTAGAACATGTCCTCGACGCCCAGGGTGATCGCCACCATGTTGTCCGCGAGGTAGTGCTGGCTTGCGTAGGCCGCGGCGGCGTACTCCTCCTCGCTCTTGGAATCGATGATGCGGGAGAAGATTTCCACATACTCGGGCGTGTTGTTGGTACCGTTCCACGTGAGCGTGCCGTCGGAGCCGGCCTTTTCCACGATGCCCTGATTGACGGTGTCGATGATTGCAACGCCCTGAGAGCAGGCCGTGATGCAGATCTGGAAGTCCTTGTTCTGGCTCTTGCGCAGCTTCCATGCGTCGGAGTTGGAGACCTCCTCGTCCACGAATGCGTCGATGCCGACGTTCTTCAGGTCGCGCACCACAACCTGCGCCAGACGCTCATACAGAGTGCCCTTGCTGGCGCTGTACGCGGGGCTGACCATGATGCGCAGCGCCTCGCCGTCGCGGTTCTCCCGCAGACCGTCGCCGTTGACATCCACATAGCCCGCCTCGTCCAGAATGCGCGTCGCCTCGTCGATGTTCTGCGCGTTCAGGGGCAGATCGTCCGCAAAGCCGATGTTGCCGGGGGTGATCACGCCCTTGTAGCCAGGCTTGCAGTATTCGCCGCCGGCGGTGGAGGCAATCAGCTCATAGTCCAGCGCGTAATAGACGGCGTTGCGCAGGTCGGGATCGCTCATGACCGGATCCTTGAAATTGAACTCCAGATCGGGGCCGCCCAGATTGGTCTCTGCGCCCATGTCCAGACCCTCGACGTTGCTCAGCGCCTGCATATAGGTGCCGCTCAGGCCCGCCGCATACTGATACATGCAGTCGATCTCGCCGTTCTTGTATGCCAGCACGACGCTTTCGGGGCTGTCGTAGAGCTTGAAGGCGATGCGCTTGATGGTCGGCGCGCCCTCGTGATAGTCCTCGAAGCGGTTGAAGTAGACGGTCTTGGCCTCCTCGTCGTAGGAATCGTAGACAAACGGGCCGCAGCCGATCATGGCTTCGCGGCCGGTGAAGGACTTCAGGTCCTCCACGCCCTCCCAGATGTGCTTGGGATAGATCACGCAGCCCGCGCTGGACATGATCATGTGGCGCAGGAACACGTAGGCGCAGGAGGACTGCATGTTCACGCGGATGCTGGTGTCGTCCAGCACCTCGACGCTCTCCATGTAGCGCAGCGCCACGGAGGGCTTGAGCACATTCAGCCACAGGTTCAGGCTGAATTCGATGTCCTCCATGGTCAGCGGCGTGCCGTCGTGCCAGGTGATGCCCTCCTTGAAGAAGAAGGTCACGGAGCAGCCGTCCTCGGCGATCTCGAAGTGGTCGCAGAGGCAGGGCACGACCTCGTTGTTCGCGCCGTAGCGGACGAGGTTGGCGTACATGAAGCTGTCGTAGCTCAGATACTTGATCAGGTCGCAGTAAGGGCTCTCGACGTCGAATTCATAGATGCAGCCGACGTTGAGCAGTTCCACGTCCCGGTTCTCCGCTTCGGCCAGCGACGCGCCAGTGAGCAGCGTCAGGGCGAGCAGGGCCGCAAGCAGTGCGGCAATGAGTTTCTTCATGAGTATTTCCCTCCTTGTATATCTGGAAGGGAAGCGCGGGATCATTCCCCGCTTCCCAATCCTTCGTCGGTTCGGATTCGCCCCTTCAGCGAAAGAAAGCAGAAGATCGTCAGCGTGATGCAGAGAATCGGCGGCACATACCACCACCAGTAGCCGTTGAAGATACCGCCCACGCGGAACGCGTCGTTGAGAATGGAGCCCCAGCTCTTGATATTCATCGGCCCGAGGCCCAGATAGCTGACGCTGGTCTCCGTGAGCATGGCCGAGGCCACGCTGAGCAGGCCCTTGGTCAGAATGATCTCCTTCAGGTTGGGGATCAGGTGCCGGAAGATGATGTAGACGGAGCTGCAGCCCATGGTGCGGCAGTTGCGCACAAAGCCCAGATCCCGGAGCTGCATGGCCCGCGCCCGCACGATGCGCGCCGTGCCCACCCATCCCGTCAGGCAGATGCACAGGATGATGTTGGCGATGCTGCGCTTCATGAACGAGGACAGCACGATGATCAGCGGCAGCGACGGAATTGCGAGGCTCACATTGATGAACACCATGATCAGCCGGTCTGCCGCGCCGCCGTAGTAGGCCGCCATCGCGCCCACGGCGCTGCCGAAGCAGGTGATCACCACAGCCGAAACCACGCCCACCAGCAGCGACACCCGCGTGCCGTAGACCAGCTCGCTGAAGATGTCCTGCCCGAGGTCGTTGGTGCCCAGCCAGTGCTCCGCCGAGGGCGGCAGAAACGGCGCGGTCATCTCCCATGGATCGTGGGGCGCGATTACCGGCGCGAGCAGGGCGATCAGGATCAGGAGCATCAGCGGAATCAGCCGCGGCAGAATCCGCCGGATATTCTCAGCCTTCATGAAACACACCATCCTTGATCCTCGGGTCGATCAGCATGCACAGCAGGTCCGACAGCAGGTTGGCCAGCACCACGCACAGCGTGAGCACCAGCAGGCTGCCCTGCAGCACCGGATAGTCGTTGGCCGCAATGGCCTTGTACACCAGCAGCCCCATGCCGTCCCAGTTGAACAGCCGCTCGATCATCATGGAGCCGGATACGATGAAGCCCATCTGCATGGTGATGATCGTCACCATGGGCAGTGCGGCGTTGGGCAGCACATGGCGAAACAGGATTCTGCGCCGGGAAAGCCCCTTCGTCTGCGCCACCAGCACGAAGTCCTCCTTTTTTGCATCGATCATGCTGCTGCGCATCATCTGGATGTTGTAGCTGAGCTTGCTCAGCGTCAGCACGCTCACTGGAAGCGCCATGTGCCACAGCAGATCCCGGACATAGGCGCCGCCTGTCAGCCCACCGCTGGTCATGCCGCCCGAGGGCGCCGCGCCCAGATAGAAGCAGAAGATCATCAGACCGATCATGCCCAGACAGTAGCCGGGCACGGAGTACAGCAGCAGCGATAGCCCCGAAACCCACCGGTCCAGCCGCGAGCCCTCCCGCCAGCCGATGACTGCGCCCAGCAGAATGCCCAGCACCGAGGAGATCGCCACCGCAGGCAGAATCAGCCGGAACGTCCGTCCCAGCCGCAGCAGGATCAGATCCAGCACGGCCACCTTGTTCTTGTAAGACTGGCCCAGATCAAAGCGGGCCAAGCGACCCAGATAGGCCAGATACTGCGCGCCCAGCGAACCGTCCAGACCGTACTCCGCCCGCAGTTCCTCCAGCACCTCCGGATGGGAGGACATCAGATACAGATAGTCCTCCTCTCCCACCAGATGCTCCAGCGGGTCTCCGGGCATGAAGCGGATCAGAAAGAAATTGAACGTGGCGATCACCCAGACCGTCAGCAGCGCCACCGCCAGCTTGCCGCTGAGGCGGGAAAGGGTTCGGCTATGCATCTTCAAAACGCTCCTCCCGGATCAGCTCGCCCTGATCGATGGTATAGCAGCGGCTGCACATACTGCGGATCACCTGCGCGTCGTGGGAGATCAGCAGATAGGCCGTGCCGTGCTCCCGCTGATAGCGCTTCAGGATGCCCAGCACCTGCGCCTGCGAGATGGAATCCAGCATGCTGGTCGGCTCGTCCAGCAGAATCAGCTCCGGCTCCAGCACCATCACCCGCGCCAGCGCCGCCCGCTGCAGCTCGCCACCGCTGAGTGCGTGCAGTCCGCGGGTGAGATGTTCGTCGTACAGGCCGACCTGCGCCAGCAGTGCGCGCAGGCGCTCCTCTGTATAGGGAATCTTATGTACGCGCAGGGGCTCCAGGATGCTCCTTTTCAGGCTCCAGCCAGGATCAAAGGCGCTCTCCGGGTGCTGGTAGAGCACCTGAATGGCTCGCCGCACCGCGCCGCGATAGGGCGTCTGAATCGGCTGGCCGTGAAAGCGGATCTCGCCGGCAGTGGGCTTCAGCACGCCTGCGATCAGGTTGGCCAGCGTGGTCTTGCCGCTGCCGCTGGGGCCGAACAGTCCCACCGATTCGCCGGCTTCGATGTGCAGATTGACTCCCCGGAGCGCCTCGGTGCGCCGCCGCGCCACCATGCCGGAGGAGAAGGTCTTGCTCAGATCATGTACGGTCAGCATAGCGCCAGCATTGCACCTGCCTTTCTGAAAGCTGAACCACGGGCGGCGGATTGCCGCAGCGCGGGCCCGCGTGAGGACAGCGGTCCGCGAACCGGCATCCGAGGCGCGCGTAGTCCCGATGGGAGGGCGCAAAGCCCTCGGGAAAGTGAAAGCCGTTCTCCGGCATCGAAGCGATCAGCATCTGCGAATAGGGATGTAGCGGCTCCCGAAACAGCGCCTCGCAGCTGCAGGTCTCCAGCAGCTGTCCTGCGTACATCACCGATACGCTGTGGGCGATGCGCCGGGTAAAGCGCAGGTCGTGGGACACGCACAGCAGCGTCGTGCCTTCGAGCCCGCAGAACAGCGCCTCCACCTCCGCCCTCCGCGCCTCGTCCAGCCCCTTGGTCGGCTCGTCCGCCAGCAGCAGGCGGCTGCCCGCGATGGTGCCCATGGCGACCAGCGCGCGCTGCTTCATGCCGCCGCTCAGGTTGTGGGGATAGTGCCGCGCCCAGTGCTCCGGGCGTAAGAAGTCCAGCCGACGCATGGCCTCCACCGCCTGCCGGAAAGCTGCGCGGCGCTTCACACCCCGGTGTACGATCAGCGGTTCCCCGATCTGATGTCCGTTCCGGATCAGCGGGTTCATGCCACTGGAGTTGCCCTGAGGGATGTATGCGATCTCGCTGCCCCGCAGCCGGGCAAACTCCCGCGCGCCGAGGCCCACCAGTTCGCGGCCATTCCAACGAATGCTTCCCTGCACCCGGCCGCCGCCAAGACCCAGAATCGTCGCCAGCAGCACGCTCTTGCCGCTACCGGTCTCGCCCACGATCACGTGCCGCCGGTTCTCCAAAACCTCCAGACAGATGTGATCCACGGGGCGTATGCTGCCGCCCTGTACCGGAAAATCCACACTCAGCTGATCAATACACAGCATGTTTCACTGCTCCATTCCACAAAAAAATGGCTCGGAATCGAGCCATTGCACGTCAACAAAAAAGCTCCGCAATTACGGAGCCAACGCAAACAAAACCACGGCCTTTTCCATTGATTTCCCCAGCCATGGCTCGCAGCCGGAAACCTACAAAACAAGCTGATATTCTGACTCGGAGCTCATTGCCCGCTTTCGCCTTCCCAGTTTCCCAGTGGCATCGTGAAAGCGCGCCAGCTCCATACAGCAGCGGCACTGTACAGGATTCTCACCTGTTTCCCATTTAAGCAGCCGAAGGACTGCACTTGCTCTGCGAAAAGACCCGTCTATTCAATTGGTGTAATCATATCATCTGTGAAATTGGTTGTCAAGCGGTGTCACGGGATTTTACGCGAACAGCTTCCGGTTTTGTCCAGACAAACAGAACAAGCAGGAGAGCACAGCCATAGATTGCCGCACTCTCCTGCTTATACAGTTACGGTCATTCCTTTAATTCAGCTTGCCATTGGCCTTTTGCATGAATTTCTGATTGTCGATGATGAATCGTTCATGCGTCCCCTCGCCGATCAGGCCGCATGCGTCGAATGTCTTTACCTCGAAGACCAGGCGCTTGCGATCAATCTCGATGAGCTTTGTTTCGCAGCGCACCTCCATGCCCACGGGCGTCGCCGCCAGATGCTTCACATTCAGCAGCGTACCCACCGTTCCCTGTCCGGGATCGAGGAAGGGCTGTACGCTTTTGTAAGCGGTATTCTCCATGAGCGCAATCATGCATGGCGTGGCAAACACCGCCAATTCACCACTGCCCAGGTATTTCGCAGTCTGCTGCTCCGTAACGATAATCGTCTGTTCTCCCCGAATACCTGTTTCCATAATGATCTCCTTGTCTGCCCCATGGCATTTATTTTGAATCGCCTGGAGGAATTATAGCATCTTTGAGAAACAAGGTAAAGAGTGCGTACTTATATCCTTCTTGTTTTATATGAGCAGCGAAATTGGGATTCTGGGATGTTTTATGTTGTGGAGGGGATATTGCCACACTGTTTGGCAATATCCCTCCGTTTTCTGATTACTTCAGGTAAGCATCAAGCACATACCCTTCCTTCCCCTGATAAACCACCTTTCTGAACTCACCCTCAGTAATTCCGCCATCCTCCACCTCTGCGCCGAGGGGAACGTCTGCGAGGGCGGCGGCGCTGCGGGAGGGCTCGGCGCGCAGGGTGACGGACTGCTTGCAGTTGACCACCGTCAGCATTGCGGGCGCGTCGGTCATTTTCTCCAGATACTTGCCGTGGACATAGCCGGTCTTGCCCTCATAGCTGACCTTCAGGAAGTCGCCGTCCTGCTCGCCGGTGTATTCCACGACGGCGTCCCTGGGAATTTGCATCAGGGATTCGGACTGAGTGCTGGGCGACTGGCGGAGGTTGACGTAGCTGTTCACGTTCACAACCTTCATCCTTTGAGCAGTGCTATCGACGGGTTCGGCAGGCTGGTCGGGTTCGGCGGGCCGGACAGGCTCCGGCACAGGCGTTTCTTCCGGTTCGTCGGTGGGGACGGTGGTTGCATCGCCGATGCCGGTCAGCTGGCAGAAGATCATGCTGTCGGAGCGCCACATGGAGATAGCCAGATTTTCAGCATGGTTGCTGGTGAAGCGATAGTCCAGATTGTGGGAATAATCCGTCAATACGGTTTCTGCTGCGCTTTCCACATAACCGGCGCTGAACGCGAGCCCGAAGGCGTACAGCTGCTCATAGACGAGATCGCTGCCCAGATTCTTCATCGCCATGTTCAGCGTCGTGGCAATCTGTGAAACGCCGCCGCCCATGACGGGAACGCCGTTGCCGTTGGGCGCAGTCGTAAAGCCGTTCTTCGCGGTGCGCGGGCCGACGATCTCGTTGAACGAGAAGGATTGCCCCTTCACGATCACCTGATTGTTCAGCGCGGCAATCGCGCGGTCGAGGTTTGCGTACAAGGCGTCGGAATCGTCGTAGGCGTTGGTGCTGCTGACGATCATCACGCTGGCGGATGCGCCGGTGATTGTTCCGATCAGGATGCAGAGGGTCAGAATAAGCGAAATCATGATTTTCTTCATAAGTTATACTCCTTCTTTTCAATTTGCAGGTGAACAGATCATAAAGGGGCTGGAGGTCTTGGACTGGCTGAGGATGGTGGACAACGGATACGCCTTGCCGGTGCGGGACTTGCTGTTGGGATCGTTGACGAGAATCTTGCCGTCGTCGGTGACGCCCTTGAGCACGATGTAATGACCATGCTTGGTGAAGATGCCGGGGCCCATGTGGGCAATGACCGGATGCCCGGACTTCAGCGCTTCGACGATCTTGGAGCCGTTCTTGCCGATCCACTTTCCGGTGACTCCGCCCAGCCTGCCGATGGCGCTCACCGCCTCATGATCGAGGCCATTGCCGTTGTAGTGACCGTTGTCGTAGGCCCACTTGAACAGTGTGTACGGGGTCGGTGTGGTGTTGCCGGTCAGGTAGTGAATCACCATGCACATGGAGGTCGCGCCGCAGCCAGAGGTGGACGCGGACTTGCCCTGCCCGCCGATGGTGCAGACCACCTTCTTGTAATCGAACTGGTAGATCGCCGGAATCTTCATGACGCTGCCGGACATGCCGGGTTTGTAGTCCGGATCGACCGTGGAAACGCCGCCCCAGTCGGTCGGGCCGTAGCCCATGGATTCGCTGACGAAGTTTGACCAGAAGGCGTAGTAGTCGTCGCTCATGAGCTCCTGGCAGAGCTGAATCTGCTGCTCCGTGAAATTGTACCTTTCGTACATCTCGGTGTATGTACGGCTGGTGCCTACGATGTACTGCGTTGAATGGCCTTCTTCATCCGTCTCACTCATCTTTTTCAGGTCGTTCATGGCCCAAAAGATTTCGCGCAACTCCTGCAGCCTGGTCTTGTCCAGCTGCACGACGTCCATGGCATTGTCCTCGCGCATGGTCAGGTGAACGGAGAAGATCGCCAGCACATCCACCCAGTTTGCCGGCTCGGTTTCGCCCTCCAGATTGCCCTCGATGACCACATGCGCACCGCTGCCGCCCATGCGTTCGATCTCCTGCGCGTATTCGGCGTTGATGGTCGTGATGGCCTTGTCCAGAGAAATGGAATCCGGGAACTCGGTGGCGTCGGTGTGGGTGAAGATGCCGAAGGGCGAGGCGAGAATGGACACGCACATCAAAAGCACGATGATGACCAGCGCGACAATCCAGCCTCCTGCCAGCAGCAGATTCATCAGCGCCCTGCCTGCGGCGATCCCGGCGCGGATGGCGGCTTCCGAAGCGCGCTTCAGGCTTTCGGCCATCCTCCGGGCGTTGCGACGGGCCAGCTCCGCCATGTGCCGTGCGGCCTTTTCCGCATTTTTCGCAGCAGTCTGCTTCGCCATGTCCGCAGCGCGGGTTTTGATCTGCGCCGCTTGTGCAGCGGATTGATGCGCGGCGGTCCTTGCCGCATTGTCGGCAGTTCGGATCGGTGGGCGCTGGCGCTGAAGCACATGCGCTATGTCCTCCACCGGCTGACGGGCAATCTCGCGCGTGCGCAGCAGCTGTGCCGGTGGACGCTCATGCTGAATGTCCGTCACCTTTCTCCGAATGCGGGGACTGAACGAGTTTCCGTTGTTCTCAGCATCAGGTTTTGTCTCGGGCTGTACAGGAACCGGCGCTTTGCTTTCGGCAGCAGGCACTTCTTTCTTTTCAGCCGGTATGCTGGCTTTGATCTCTGCCTGTACCTTCTTACGTTTGTTTTCCCGCGCCTTGGCAAGCTCACGCTCGCTCAGGGGTCGGTTCAGTTGATCCTGCAAGCCTTCGTCTGCTTCCGGGACGGGTGCATCCGGGGATTTGACCTCCGCTTTCGGAGGAGACCTCTTTCTTCGGGAGGGCTTCTTCTGCGCTTTCTCCGGGGGTGGGGGCTCCTGCGTCGGCTGTGCTGTCTGCGGAACATTCGTCTGCACATCGGCGGGGACTTCAGGGGATGCAGTGCCCGGCGCATCGGCCTGCATCTCATGCTTGGACTGCGCTTCGGACGGTACAGCGTCCGATGACGATGCTGTCACCTCGGCGGGATTCTCCTGCTGAACGAGTTCTTCCATCATCGCCAGCGCGCGTTCATTGCGTCTTGCTACGGTCTTCTTAATCAGCCGAATCTGTGCGCGGGTCAGCCTGTATGCTGCATAGGGAACCTTCTCCGCTGTCTGCGAAGCCTGATCCTCCACATTGGAAACGGCGTCGCCTTCGGGCTTGGTTTCCTGCTTGCGCACCTGCGCCTCCCTTCGGATGGAGCGCAGCCTGTCCGCTGAGAAATAAACGGCCCCGGAGGACGCTTTTCCGGCGACGTGCATCACGCGGCCGCGAACCTCACGGGGCCTGGTCTTGATGGTCTTGTAGTCCCGCATCGCTTATCTGGAACCGTTGCGGGAAGGATAATGATTGGGATTGCGCTGGGGCGCGGCGTTCTGGGGCTGGGCCTTGTTCAACTGGGCGTTGTACCTGTCCAGCACCAGTTTGGAAACCTGTTCGCGCACCTCCCTGCTGATGGGGAAGCAGATGTCCTGATAGCCGCCCTTTCCGTCCTTCGCCTGGGGCATGGATACGAAGGGGCCGTTCCTGCCCTGCACCACCTTCACACCGCGCACAGCAAAGCAGCCGCCGATGGTCAGGCTGGCCATCGCCAGCGTATTCCCGCGGGCTTCCTTCAGGGGATAGACCTGTGCTTCAATACTTGCGACGTTTCGGTTTTCCATCCATGTTCTCCTCCTCGTGTTCATCTTCGGTTTCGCTCAGCTTGGTCGTCATCAGCTGATACAGTCTGGAATCCTTCGGGAACTGGCTCTCGAAGGGCACGATGTTGCCGGAGCAGCGGATCAGCCCCTTGCCCACGCCTGCGTCCGTGATGTAACGCAGCTGCTCCTCCGAAATGTTCAGCAGGCGGGCCAGCTCCACGCGGTCGGACGCGGACTGGTTCAGCAGGATCAGGAACTCGGAGTTGCCCAGCATGGTGCGTGCGGTGTGGCTCTGGAGCATGTCCTCAAGGTTCTGGGAAATGCCTGTGGCAAACGCGCCGCTCTTTCGGACGCGCTTCCAGAGCTCAAACAGGAAGTTTGCGGAATAGTCGTTCTGGAAGAGCAGGTAGATCTCGTCGATGTAGATCCAGGTGTTCCGCTTCATTTCCTTGTTGCGGGCGATGCGGTTGTAGATGGCGTCCAGCACCACCAGCATCCCCAGCGGCTTGAGCTGCTTGCCCAGCTCATGGATGTCAAAGCAGACGATGCGGCGGGTGGTGTCCACGTTGGTCAGCTGCGCGAAGGTGTTCAGGCTGCCCTTGGTGAACAGCTCCAGCGCCAGCGCAATCTCCCGCGCCTCCGGCTCCGACTGCTTCAGCAGCTCCTGATGGAAGTTCTGGAGCGTGGGCGGGTTGCCGGTAT
>CAMBWJ010000003.1 GCA_945871545.1 uncultured Clostridia bacterium
CTCAACCTTCTCCAGCAAATCAGGCGTTTACTCTCTCAGAAATCTGACTGTTCTTTATACTCTTGATTTACTTCGCTGTATCGTTTTCAAGGATCATCGCTGTCGTTGTGAACCGTTGTTCTCGCGACAACGTTGATGATTA
Organism: uncultured Clostridia bacterium; assembly: GCA_945871545.1. Next base: position 143 of record CAMBWJ010000003.1, read on the forward strand.
TAGCAAAAACCCATATGGTTGTCAAGCGGTTTTTTCAACTTTTTTTGTGTTTAACACAAAACCGGATTTTCCATCAAAATCCGACGGTTTTCAGCCCTTTTCGAACAGAATCGGCTGGATTTGACGGCCCTGAAGGGCAAGAATCGCGCTTTCGGGCATAAGTTCAAAGCGCGCGACTGCGGAATTTGGTTTGCCCGTAGGATCGTCCTGACGGAAGGGTACAAAGTAAATATTTTTTGTATTCAGCAGTTTCCCGATGTTCTGGGCGCTGCCGGAGAGCGCGTCGTTGGTGGAGATGGCCAGCAGCACCGGACGCGCGTTGCGCAGATGGGACTTCACCGCCAGCGCCACCGGGGTATCGGTAATCCCTGCTGCGATCTTGGCCAGCGTATTTCCGGTGCAGGGTGCAACAATTAACAGATCGAGCAGTTTCTTCGGGCCGATGGGTTCGACGGCGGGGATGGTATCGAGGATTTCATGCCCGCAGATCTCCGTTAAAATTTGCCGCGAATCCGCAGCTGTGTAAAAGCGGTTGTCCAGACTGCCCGCGTTAAAGGACAGGATGGGGATCAGCTCCGCGCCCGTCGCCCTGAGCGCGCGCCATGCATCGAACACCGCACTGAAGGTGCAGAAGGAGCCGGTCATGGCGCAGCCGATGCGCACGCCGTTCAAATCGATTCTATCCATTCGCCCGTGCCTCCTCCCAGCGGATCACCGCGCCGTAGAGCACCCGCGCCGCACTCAGCGGACAATAGCGGCCCGGCAGACCCGGCTCCCGCCACGCGTTCAGGCCCAGCGCCTTCGCCCGCTCCACGTCGAAGCCGTAGGGTGGGCTGGCCAAGTCGATCAGCTCCGCACCCGCGTCCACCGCCGCGAGGGCCGCTTCATCCAGCACCTGCGCCGGAGGCGTGGAGAAGATCAGCTGCCTGTCCGGCAGAACCTGGGCTGCATCGATCAGATCCGCAGCCTGCGCGCCGGATTCCTGGGCTGCTTTGCGCTTGGCCTGCGTGCGGGAGAGCACCGTGACCTCCGCGCCCTGGTTCAGCAGGATCTCCGTCAGCGACCGCCCGATGCGGCCGTAGCCCACCACCGCGCAGCGCGCCCCCGCCATGGAGATCCGACTGCGCCGCATGGCTGCCGCAACCGCAGCCTCCGCCGTGAGGTAGGCGTTCTCCTGAAGCAGGCGTTCGTCCGCCCAGAGGTTCACGTACTGCAAATCCCAGCGCTTCTCCCTGGGAAAGCCCGGCCCGCAGAGCAGCAGCACGCTGCCCGGGGCGATGTTCTCCAGAATCTCCTCCTCGCTGGTATCTGCATCGGACAGCGGCCAGCGCAGGGGCCAGTTCGAGATCAGCACGCTGAAATCCCGCAGCTCCTTCAGGGGCCGCTTTTCGCCGCCGGCGTGCTCCTGAAGGAAGCCCACCGCCTCCCGCTCGCTCTCATTGAGCATGCTCACCAGGTGCGCAAAGCGCACGTCTCCGCCTATGACTGCATATCGCATCGCACTTCCCACCTCTCGTTTGCAATCCTATGCGGAAGGATGGGGCGATGTGCACAGGATGAGAGGCTGTCTCAAAACACGCACCCGGTTTCGGGACAGCCCCTTCAATAATATGTGCCTGCGGCGGCTCGCCGCCGGCGGGATGTGGGCATCCCGCCCTACGGGGTTGCGGAGAGAATCTGAGCAGTAATTCCCCAAAAACCAGAAGTAAGAAATTCAGTCCATTCTTGCCGGACTGAATTTCGTGTTCGATGAGATCGATGTATAGAAATAGACCATAGCACCCCTGCCCCTTGAATCTATGGGGGCAGAGGTGCGTTCGATTCAAACGCCGACAGGCATGTGGCAGCAGGCCCAGCCTGCCTCAGTTGATCTGCTCCGGCGCATGCATCACGGGCAATCGCAGAATGAAGCAGCTGCCCTCTCCCGGCGCGGACTCCAGCGATACGCTGCCGCCCAACTGTCCTGCATAGCTCTTAACGATGCCCAGGCCGTAGCCGTGACCGCCGTCGGTCACGCCATTTTCAAAGATGCGCTCCTGCATCTCTGTTGGAATGCCGCAGCCGCTGTCGGTCACGCGAAGCTCCACCTCCTCCGCCGACGCGACGCAGGCCAGCTCCACGCGCCCGCGCTCCGGCGTGAAGCGCAGTGCGTTGGAGATCAGATTGTTGAGCATGCGCCGCAGCTTCTCCACATCGGTGCGCATGCGCAGCGCCGGAACATTGCTGCTGAAGCATATCTCGATCCCCCGTCCCCGGGCGAACAGCGCGCACTGGCGGCAGATGTCCCGCGCGTCCGCAACCACGTCCCGCAGCTCCAGGCGCAGTTCCTCTCCGTCCAGCGCGCGCTCCACCATGCTCTGGAGCTGGTCCGCGCTCTGCAACAGCGTCTGAAGGTAGCCCTCCGCCCGGGCATTGGGCGCAAGCTCCATCTCCAGCAGCTGCACGCAGCTGTAAATCAGCTGAATGGGAAGGCGCAAATCGTGCGCAAATTCCATCGACCTGAGATCCATACAGACATCCCCCTTCGCCAGAGTGCGAAAAAACATCCCCTTTTCTGACAATCATCATATGCCAAAAGGGGATGGGTTATGTCATATATTGCCCGGCTCAACCGCCCAGACCCTTCAGGGCCAGGAAGATCAGCTTGTCGGCCTCCTGGGTCTGGTTCGCCACCTGCGAGACCGCCTTGGCCGCCTCCGCATTGGAGTAGCCCAGGGAGATCAGCGCCGCGATGGCCTCGGCCTCGGGGCCGTTGGCGTTGACCTTCGGCGAGATGGAAGCCGCCTGTCCGGTGAGCTGCGCGTCGTCCACCTTGTCCTTGAGCTCCAGCACCAGGCGCTGGGCGGTCTTCTTTCCAATGCCCGGTACCCGGGTGAGCGCGTTCGCATCGCCGGAGATGAGCGCGATGGACAGATCCCGCACGCTCATCGCCGACAGGATCTGAAGCGCGGTGCGGCTGCCCACGCCGGACACGCTGCGCAGGCGTTCGTACATCTTCTTTTCCTCGCGGCTGTAAAATCCGTAGAGCTCCATCGCGTCCTCGCGCACGTTCAGCACGCAGTAGAGCTTCATGCGCTCCCCCACCGCCGGGGCCATGGACAGCGTGGCTCCGCTGACGTTCAGCAGATAGCCCACGCCGTTTGCGTCCAGCACGATGCTGTCCTGATCCTTCTCCGCCACGATTCCTTCAATATGTGCGTACATCTCTCTGCCTCCCGTTCACTGGATTCTGTACAGCTCCTTCGCATGCTGGCAGTTCGCGTGGGTCAGCGCCACCGCAATCGCGTCCGCCGCGTCGTCCGGGCGGGCGATCTCCTCCATGTGCAGCAGGAGCTTGACCATGTGCTGCACCTGATGCTTGTCCGCGCCGCCGTAACCCGTGACCGCCTGCTTGATCTGCATGGGCGTGTATTCGTAGATGTTCTCCGTCCTTTCCACCACGGCGACCAGCGCCACGCCCCGCGCAGCGCTCACCGCCATGCCGGTGGTGATGTTCTTGCTGAAGAACAGCTCCTCGAAGGCAACCTCGTCCGGCTGGTAGATCTCCATCAGCTGGCCCACCCCCTGCGAGATGGCCCGCAGGCGCAGCGGCATCGGCTGGCGCGGCGGCGTGGTGATCGTGCCGTACTGGATCAGCTTATACTTCCCCCTGTCGGCCTCGATCACGCCGTAGCCCAGCGTGGCAAGCCCCGGGTCGATTCCCAGAATTCTCATGCGTCATCCTCCATACCCGAAAAGCATACCCAAATTCCCGGGAAATGTCAAGGGCGCAGAATTCCAAATCGGGCTTTTGTTTGACAAGTTGGAAAACAGGAATTGCAGCCGGAATGAAATTGGGCTTTCATTTGACAAAACGGCGCGGATCATGTTATCATATCCCAGCGCTATATATAATGGAAGGAATTTTTCAGCATGCAGTTGGATACGATACTTCGGGCCTACGCGGCCATCGGCGAGAGAACCCCGCTGTGCAGCGATTGCGGCGCGCTCTGCGGCGCGGCCTGCTGCGAAACCGACGGCGACGGTCAGGGCGGCGTGGATCTGCTGCCGAGGGAAATTGATCTCATCGGCAGCGCCGACTGGATGGAAATATCGCATGATCCCCGCATGGACGCGGAGATGATCGTCTGCAAGGCGATGTGCGATCGTGAGAAGCGGCCCTTTCTCTGCCGCATCTTTCCGCTGTGCCCGGCGGTGGGCAGGGACGGAAGGTGGACGGTGCGCATGGACGCGCGCGCCCGGGCGATGTGCCCGCTGACGCGCGGCGGCGTGCGGGGGCTGGACCCGGAGTTCGTGCGGGGCTGCGTGCGCGCGGTGCGGATTCTGGCGGAGGAAAATGACGGCGCGGACTTCCTGCACAGGTGGGCGGAAATTGAGGAAGAGTTCCGCAAGCCGATATTATAAAAATTTTGAACCCGCTGTGCCGTCGGACGCAGCGGGTTCAAAAATATTTATTCCATCACCTGAAGGATCATGCACTTGAGGTACTTGGTTTCGATGCTCTGGGGCAGCAGCGGATGATCCTTGCCCTGGGTGCGGTACTCCACCAGGCGGATGCGCTTCTTCGCGTCCCGGGCGGCCTCGTTGACCATGTTCTGGAACATCTCCGTCACCACATGCTGGGAGCAGGAGCAGGTGACCAGGTATCCGCCGGGGCGCACCAGCTTCAGGCCCCGCAGATTGATCTCCTTGTAGCCGCGCAGCGCGCTCTGCAGCGCCGCCTTGTTCTTGGTGAACGCCGGGGGATCCAGGATCACCAGATCGAACTGCTCGCTCGCGTCGGTGTACTCCCGCAGCAGATCGAAGCAGTTGTGGGCCTCAAACGTCACGTTGGTGAAGCCGTTGCGCGCGGCATTCTCCCTCGCGACCACCAGCGCCTCCTCGGAGATGTCCACGCCCAGCACGCTCTTTGCGCCGTACTTCGCCGCGTGCAGGGAGAAGGAGCCGTTGTGGCAGAAGCAGTCCAACACCCGCGCGCCGGGGCACAGCGGTGCGATGGCCGCGCGGTTTTCCTTCTGATCCAGGAAGAAGCCGGTCTTTTGGCCGTTCTTCACGTCTACGCCGAAGATGACGCCGTTCTCCCGCATCTCCACCAGATCGGGCACCTCGCCGCGCAGCAGGCCCGTGGTCTGCTCCATGCCCTCCAGGCGGCGCACCGGCACGTCGCTGCGCTCCCAGATGCCGACGGGCTTGACGATCTCCATCAGCAGGTCGGCGATCATGTCCTTGATGCGCTCGACGCCCAGCGACAGGCTCTGGAGCACCAGCACGTCCGCATATTTATCCACCACCAGGCCCGGCAGGAAGTCGGACTCGGAGTAGATCAGGCGGCAGCTGTCCGGGTCGCAGAGCTGCCTGCGGTACTCCCACGCGTCCCGGATGCGGCGCGCGAAGAAGTCGCGGTCGCAGATTTCGTCGTTGCGGGTGAGGATGCGCAGGGAAATCTGACTCTGGGGATTGTAGAAGCCCCGGCCGATGAACTTTCCGCGGAAGTCGTGCACGTCCACCACGTCGCCGTTTTCAAACGCGCCGTCCACCTTCTCAATTTCCGATGCATAGATCCAGGGATGTCCGCCGCGAACGCGGGTTTCGCGGGTCTTGCGTAGGGTCACTGTGGCCATAGGCTTCCTCCCATTTTCTTACTGCTTTTCAGTTTAGCGCTCATGTGTAAACTTGTCCAGCGCGCCGCGGCGTGCTATAATGGAAAAAACGCATCGAAAGAGGGATTTTCTTGCAGAGCAACGAAGCGCAGGGCAAGCGCCTGAACAAATTCATCGCCGACAGCGGCTATTGCTCCCGCCGGGAGGCCGACCGCCTGATTCAGGAGGGCCGCGTGACCATCGACGGCCGCGTGGGCGCGCTGGGCGATAAGGTGCTGCCCGGCATGCAGGTGGTGTGCGACGGCCACGCGCTGTCCGGCCGGGGGGAACGGGTCTATCTCATCCTGAACAAGCCCCGGGGCATCGTGTGCACCGCCGACCCCCGGGAGCCGATGAACGTGGTGGACTACGTGGGCTATCCCATTCGCATCTTCCCGGTGGGTCGGCTGGACAAGGACAGCGAGGGCCTGCTGCTGCTCACCAGCGACGGCGAGATCGTCAACCGCCTGCTGCGCGCCGCCGGGGGGCACGAGAAGGAGTACGAGGTGGAGGTGGACAAGCCCCTCACGCGGGAGTTCATGGAGAGGATGATGTCCGGCGTGGAGATCCTCGGCACCACAACCCTGCCCTGCAGGCTGCGCAGAACCGGCGCGCGCTCCTTCAATCTGGTGCTGGTGCAGGGCCTGAACCGCCAGATCCGCCGGATGTGCGAGGCGCTGGGCTACAGCGTGCAGAAGCTGTGCCGCGTGCGCATCAACAGCATCCGCATCGGCACGCTTCAGCCCGGACAGTGGCGGGAGCTGACGCAGGCGGAGGTCAGCGGGCTGCTTGCGTCCATCCGGGATTCGTCGAACCTGCCCGCAGCGATGCAGAATTTGGAGGAATGAGCATGTTCCGAAGGGCTGAAATGGGCGATCTTACTGCCATCGCCGCAATCTACGACGAGATTCACGGCGAGATCGAGGCCGGACGCGCGTCCATCGGCTGGATTCGCGGGGTGTACCCCACCCGCGCCACCGCAGAGGACGCCATCCGACTGGGCGACATGTACGTCGAAGTTGAGGACGGCGGGATCGTCGCCGCCGCGCGCATCAACCAGTATCAGGGCCCGGAGTACGACGGTGCGCGCTGGAGCTTCGATGCGCCGCCGGATGAAGTGCTGGTGCTGCACACGCTCGTGGTTCCTCCGCGCTGCAATGGCCGGGGCTACGGCACGAAATTTGTGCATTTTTATGAGGACTGCGCCCGCAGGCGCGGCTGTCCCTATCTGCGCATGGACACCAACGCCGTAAACGCCGCCGCCCGCTCTCTGTACAAAAAGCTGGGCTACCGGGAGGCCTGCATCGTGCCCTGCGAATTCAACGGCATTCCGAACGTACAGCTGGTGTGCCTGGACAAGCGGCTGTAATGCGGACGGGGGAACAGGCTTCTCCGTCCATCATGCGTTCCTTCGACAGAATCGTCCGACCTGTATATGCAGGTCGGACGAATTTTTATGCAGATGAGCTCGCTTCAGCTCACGGCAGGGCGCGGCCTTCTTCGGATGCGCCGGAGCATGGTGAGCTGGAAGGCAGTCAGGCACAGCCAGCCGATGCCGGTGGCCAGGGCGACCGCGCGCAGACCCAGACTTCCCGCCCAGAGGTAGGACAGCGCCACGCGCACGGAGATTTGCAGGGTTGTGGCGGCCAGGGGGATGTAGACCCTGCCCACGCCCCGGAAGTAGCCCGCAAACAGGTTGCCGGTGAAGCACATCACGTAGAACAGCGCGATCTGGCGCAGATACTGCACGCCGAAGCCGATGGCCTCCGCCTCGCCGTCGTTCAGGAACACGCCCACGCCGATGCGCGCGCAGACGAACAGCAGCACCGAGAGCACAAGCCCCAGCCACGCGCCCAGCTTCAGGCCCTCCTTCAGGCCGTCCTTCACGCGATCGTCGTTCTGTGCGCCGTAGTTCTGGGAGACGAACACCGACAGTGCCTGTCCCATGCTGGTGCCGAAGGAGTTGGCAAACCCCTCGATGCGCCCGGTGGCGGTGTAGGCCGCGATGCCCGGCATACCCAGGGTGTTCACCGCGCCCTGCACGAAGATCTTGCCGATGTACAGGCTGGACTGGTGCAGCGCGGAGCTGAAGCCGAAGGTCAGCGTGCGGCCCACCAGACTCCTGTCCAGATGGAATTCGTAGCGGCTGCACAGCAGATCCCGGTCGCGCCGCAGGATGTAGACCAGGCAGCACAGCGCCGAGAGCAGCTGGGACAGCACCGTGGCCCAGGCCGCGCCCGCGATGCCCAGATTCAGCAGGCCCACGAACAGATAATCCACCACGGCGTTGACCGCTACGGCCACGAACAGGAAGAAGGTTGCCGCCCGGGTGTCGCCGATGGCCCGCAGCATGCTGGAAAACAGATTGTATAAATATGTGCACAGCATGCCGCCGATGATGACCTTCAGATAGGATTCAATGTGGGGGATCAGCTCCGCGGGCGACTGGATCAGCACGAGCACCGGCCGCATCAGCGCCAGAAACAGCGCCGCCAGCAGAACCGTCACGCACGCGCCCAGGCTCAGCGAGGCGAACATCTCCCGTCGGAACGCGGCGCGGTCGCCGCTGCCGTACAGCTGCGCCAGAATCACCGATATGCCCGTGCAGAAGCCGGTGAGCACGAAGATGAACAGGTTCATGATCGTTCCCGCAATGCCCACCGCCGAAAACGCCTCCGTGCCCAGAAAGCGGCTGATGATCAGCGAATCCACCGTGTTGTACATCTGCTGGAGCACGCTGCCGATCAGCAGCGGCAACGACAGCGCAATCAGCTCGCGGCGGATGTTTCCCTCCAATAATGTGCCCTTCATATCGTTTCACCCGGCAATATTTTAACAAAACCCGTTCGCAGAGGCAATGCGCTTTCTGCTTTTGTTTGATTATGCCTGCGTGAAACCGGCCCGTCAAATCCTGACACAGCCTTGCAGCAGTTTGATCCCAGCCTGACGCGGCTCTGATTTTTTCGTGCTATGCTTGTTCCGAACCAAAATGAAAGGAATGAAACTGTGGTATGAAAAAATTGATTGCCCTGATCTGCATTCTGGCCCTTGCGCTGGCATGCATCCCCGCCGCGACGGCTGAGGAGGCCGCTGCAGCCCCCAAATACGTGTTCATGTTCATCGGCGACGGCATGGGCAACCCCCAGGTGACCGCCACCCAGTACTACAAGGGCGCGGTTGAAAATCCCGACTCCGAGTTCCCGGTTCCCGCCGACCTGAGCTTCACCCAGTTCCCCTACCTGGGCATGGTGACTACCTACGATGCATCCTCCTTCTGCCCGGACTCCGCCTCCACCGCCACCTCCATGGCCTCCGGTGAAAAGACCCTGTCCGGCGTCATCAACTACGACGTGACCCTGACCACCCCCTTCAAGCTCGTCACCGAGTACGCCAAGGAGGCCGGTTACAGGATCGGCGTCATCTCCAGCGTGTCCGTGGACCACGCCACCCCGGCAGCCTACTACGCCAAGCAGCCCAGCCGCAACGACTACTATGAGATCGCCGTGCAGGGCGTGACCGGCGACACCGTGGACTACCTCGCGGGCGGCGGCTTCAAGAAGCCCACCGGCGCGGACAAGGAAAACCCGCAGACCGACGTCATGAAGCTGGCCGCGGAGAACGGCTGGAGCATCCCGGAAACCAACGATGAGATCCGCAGCCTGAACGCCGAATCCGGCCGCGTGCTGGCCATCAACCCCGTTCTGCAGGACTCCAAGGCCATCCACTACGAGATCGACCGTGAGCGCCTGGCCACCGATGGCGAGGACGTGCTCTCCCTGGCGGACTTCGTGCAGGCCGGCATCAACGTGCTGGACAACGAGAACGGCTTCTTCCTCATGTGCGAGGGCGGCAAGATCGACTGGGCCGGCCACGCCAACGACGCGGCAACCTCCATCCATGAGACCTTGGCCCTGAGCGACGCGGTGCAGGTCGCTGTGGACTTCGCCGCAGAGCATCCCGACGAGACGCTCATCATCGTGACTGCAGACCATGAGACCGGCGGCATGACCATCGGCTTCGCCACCACCGCCTACGACACCCACTTCACCTACCTGACCAACCAGAAGATCTCCTTCACCGACTTCGATTCCGTGATCGCCGATATGCGCGACAACGGCGCGAGCTTCGAGGACGCGCTTGCTGAGATCGAGACCTACTACGGCCTGACCACCGAGCCGGAGCAGGAGCTTACTCTGACCGAAACCGAGCTGAACAGCCTCCGCGCGGCCTTCGAGCTGAGCATGACCCCCGCCGACGCGCGCACGCTGGGCGAGGAGGAGGCCCTGCTTTATGGCGGCTACGAGCCCCTGTCCATGGCGGTCTGCCACATCATCAACAACAAGGCCGGCCTGAGCTACACCTCCTACGCCCACACGGGCCTTCAGATTCCGGTGTACGCAACGGGCGTGGGCGCGGAAGCCTTCTCCGGCCTCTACGACAACACCGAAATCTTCACCCGCACCATGGAGGTCATGGGCCTGCAGGCGGACTGATTCAAACTCCAAAGTGAAAGCGCAGGGGCTGGCGGCAAATCCGCCGGCCCCTGTTTTGAAAACAAAAATGTTTTGAGGACAAATTATTATGAAGAAATCCACGCGAAAGAGCCTGATTCTCTGCCTGGTGATGCTGATCTTCTGCAGCCTGCTCTGCCTGCTGCCGGATACGCACCTCAACGTCACCTCCACCTTCCCCCGGGAGCGGGTGCGCATCGATTCGGTGGACAACAGCATGCTGGACCCGGTGGGCATCACCTACAACGGCGTGCAGCCCTGCCGGGTGACCATCCTCAGCGGCGAACACAGGGGCGAGACGTATTCCTCCTACAACTACCTGAATTCCGCGCTGGACAAGGACAAGCTGTTCGCCCCCGGCGAGACCGCCTGGGCCATGCTTCAGGAGGGTGCAAGTGGCCTGACCATCACCCTGATCGACCACTACCGCACGTCCATCGAGCTGGGCGCGGTGGGCGTGCTGGCGCTGGCGCTGATCCTCTTCGGTGGCGTGGTGGGCTGCGGTGCGATGGTCTCGCTGGTGGCCAGCGCGGTGATCGTGTGGAAACTGCTGATTCCGCTGCTGCTGAAGGGGATCAACCCCATGTTCGCCGCCTTCGTCACGGTGATCGTGCTCACCGTGCTCATCGACCTGCTGGTGGCAGGCTTCACGAAGCGCTGTCTGGTGGCGATCCTCGGGTCGCTTACCGGAACGCTGATGACCTGCTGCGTCGCGATCCTGCTGACGCACCTATTAAAGCTGGACGGCGGCGACCTGCCCTACGTGGTACCGCTGCTGGCCCAGTCCAGCATGGGCGTGGACACCCGCAGCCTGTACATCGGCATGGTGTTCCTGGCGAACTCCGGCGCGCTGATGGATCTGAGCATGGACGTGTCCGTGTCCATGGAGGAGATTCACAGTCACCGCCCCGATCTGAGCCGCGCCGCGCTGATGAAGAGCGGACGCACGGTGGGCCGCAGCGTGCTGGGCACCATGACCACCACGCTGATGCTGGCCTACTCGGGCAACTACCTGTCCATGCTGATGTACTTCGTGGGACAGGGTACGCCGCTTTCCGACGTCGTGAACCTGAAGTACGTGTCCAGCCAGCTGCTCAACACGCTGGTGGGCAGCTTCGGCCTGGTGGTGGCCGCGCCGCTGACCGCGCTGATCGCGGGCTTCGCCTACACGGGTGGGCACAGAAGAGAAGCGATAAGGGCGGATTGAATCAGACAGACACCCCCGATCCTGTTGGGTCGGGGGTGCAAATTTGTGTGCAGGGTCAGCTTTCCGGCAGCTTCACGGTGAAGCGGCAGCCCCGACCGGGCAGGTTCTCCTGCACAATCTCGCCGCCGCAGACGTTCAGGATGCGCTTGACCAGCGCAAGCCCCAGGCCGTTGCCCTCCTCCCGGTGGGAGCTGTCGCCCTGATAGAACTTGTCGAAGATGTGCTTCTGCGCCTCGGGGGGAATGCCCGGGCCCTCGTCCTCCACGGTGAACACCACGCCGCCGTCGCTGCGGCACAGCCGCAGCCGCACCGCAGCGTTGGGCGGGCTGAACTTCACGGCGTTGCCGATCAGGTTATTCCACACGTGCATCAGCAGCCGCTCGTCGCCGCGATAGCTGATCTCCTCCAGCTCCACGTCGAAATCGGTCTCCTTTTCGCTCCACTGGGGCTCCAGCGACAGGATGGACTGGCGCACCTGCTCGTCCAGCCGGAACTCCGTTTCCTCCCGGGCGATGGTCTGGTTCTCCACCTTGGACAGAAGCAGGATGTCGCCGATCAGGCTGGAGAGTCTGCGGGTGTTGTGCAGAATCTTCTCCACGTACTCGCGCTGCTCCGGCGTGGCCTCGGGCGTGTCCTGCAGCAGCATGGCGTAGCCCTCGATGGCGTTGATGGGGGTCTTGAACTCGTGGGAGACGTTGGAGACGAAGTCGGACTGGAGCACCTCGGTCTTTTCCAGCTCCGCAACCATGACGTTGAAGTCCCGGTAGAGCTGCTGGACGTCGCCGCTGCGGCTTGTGCTGTCGATGCGGAGCTTGAAGTCTCCGCCCGCCACGCGGTTCATGGCGCTGCCCAGGTTGCGGATGGGCCGCAGGATGCGGCGGTTCAGCAGCAGGGCGATGATCCCCGCCAGCGCGCTGCTAGCCACCAGCACCCAGATCACGCTGGGGATCGACAGCGTCACGCCAAACAGCCGGTTCAGCACCAGAATCAGGCCCACGCCCACCAGAATCGACAGGCACACCTCGCCGAAGATGGCCATGGTGAAGTAGAAGCCCAGGCCCGTACTGCGCTTCTTCCGCCTCATGTGCGCACCACCTTGTAGCCCACGCCACGCATGGTGACGATCCTGAAGTCCGGGTTGTCCTTGAAGCGCTCCCGCAGCCGTCCGATGTGCACGTCCACGGTGTGGGAGTCCACCTCCGCATTGTAGCCCCAGATTTCGTCCATCAGCTGCTGGCGGGTGAAGATCTTGCCCGGATAGGCCGCCATCTTGTACAGCAGCATGAATTCCTTCTGTGGAAGCACCATGCTCTTTCCCGCGCGGCTCACCGTGAGCGAATCGCACTCCAGCAGCGTCTCGCCGATCCTCTGCCGTCGCTCGCTGAGCATGCGCGCACGCCGCAGCAGCGCGCCCACCCGCAGCACCATCTCGTTCACGTTCACCGGCTTGACCATGTAATCGTCCGTGCCGGAGAGGAAGCCCTCCCGCATGTCGTCCAGCGTGGACTTGGCGGTGATCATCAGCACCGGGGTCTTGACCCCGTCCTCCCGCAGCGCCCGCACCAGCGCGTTTCCGTCCATCACCGGCATCATGACGTCGGAAATGATCAGATCCACGTAGCCGCGCCCCAGAATCTTCAGCGCCTCCGCGCCGTTTTCGGCGGTCTCCACCTGATAGCCGTTCTTCTCCAGCACCCGCGCAAAGAGCTGGCGCAGCTCCACATCGTCCTCGACGATCAGTATCCTGTTCATGCAGACCTCCCCGCGTTCATCCTTCCGCCGCACAGATCGATCATCTCTTCACAGATGCGCTCCGCCGCCGCGCCCGGGCGATGCCTCTCGCCCGCCGCCCGCAGTTCGCGGGTGCGCGCCGGATTGGACAGAAGTTCCGCACATCTTTCTGCCAGCTCCTTCGGACTGTCCGCCGTCACGCCCAGGCCGGTGTTCAGGAAGTAGCGGCGGTTGTGCGCCTCGCAGCCCGCCACCGCGTCCACCATCACCATAGGCAGGCACTTCACCGCCGCCTCCGTGGTGCTCAGGCCGCCGGGCTTGGTGAGATAGAGATCCACGCTGTCCATCAGAAGCGAGATGTCCGGCACGTAATCGTAGATGTGGATGTTCTCATGGTCGGCGTAGCGCCGCTTCATCTGCCGGAACAGCCGCCTGTTCGTGCCGCACAGCACGCTCAGGTGCTGCTCATGGGTGAGCTTCTTCGCCAGCAGCTTCGTCAGCTGCCGGATCGGCCCGCAGCCCATGCTGCCGCACATCATCATCATGTGCCTGTGGCCCTCGGGGATCCCGAAGGCCGCGCCCGCCGCCGCCCGGTCGGCGCAGCGATAGAATTCGCTGCGCACCGGGATGCCGCTGGGAACCAGCTGCTCCGGGCGGACGCCGCCCACCAGAAATTCCGACGCAAGCGATTGATCCGGGATGAAGTAGAGTTCCAGATCGCTCTGGTCCATGCTGGGGCTGCAGGTGTAGTCCGTGGCCACGAAGGCCGTGCGCACCGGCAGCGACTGGCGGCGCAGCGTCTCCGTCAGGATCAGCGCCGAGAGCACGTGGGTGCAGATCACCGCATCGAATTTGCCGTCAGATACAAAGCTCCCGAGCCGTTCTGCACCCACCGTGAGAAAGCGATGCACCGGCGTTTTTTGCCGGAACACGCCGGGATGGTTCTCCAGATATTTGTAGCCGTGGCGAAACAGCCCCGGAAAATGGCGGTACATGGCCACATGGGCCTTTGCGAACAGCTCGGACGCGCCCTTTGAGATGAAGCGCAATGCGTCCGTCACCTCGCAGTGCGCGCCCTGCGCCTCAAGGCATTCCTGAATCGCCGCAGAACAGGAGTTGTGCCCCTCCCCCGTGTTGCAGCTTAAAATCAGCACTCGCATTTCATCAAATCCTTCTGATATGACTGTATTGTATACAATCCCACGAAATACTGTAACATGTTTCCAGCGTTTTTTCAACTGCCCGTACTTCAACAATTGTTGATCTTGGGTTGTTGGAGAGTTGTTTTTCACGCTTTATAATAAGAGTATAGGCGGGGAGACGCGGCCCCGCCGGCTCGAGAGAGGGGTGCGCCGCGTCGGAGCATTGCGGTACCGTCGGGAGGTCGTTTTTCATGTCGCGAAGAAATGCAAGCAGGGCCAGCGAGATCATCGGAAGAATTCTGTTCTTCACGCTGCTGGCTTCCATGGTGTTTTCGCTGGTGCGCTTCCTGACGGCGCCGGAGGCCCTGGCCCCGGGTGCGGAATATGAAAAGACCAGGAGCGACTATCTGCTGACCCTGAGCCAGTGCGTGCTGGGCATGATCGTGATGCTGCTGCCCTCGGTAATCGACCGCCGCTGGAAGCTGGGCATCGCAAACTTTATCTACATATTATACTACATCTTTCTGTACTGCGCGGTGTTCCTCGGCGAGATGTTCGACTTCTACTACCGCTTCCCCCACTGGGACACGCTGCTGCACTTCTTCTCCGGCGCGATGCTGGGCGCGCTGGGCTTCATCCTGGTTGACCTGCTGAACCGCAGCGAGCACGTGCGGGTGTCGCTGAGCCCGCTGTTCGTGTCACTGTTCGCGTTCTGCTTCGCACTGGCCTGCGGCGCGGTGTGGGAGATCTACGAATTCAGCTTTGACGGCCTGCTGGGCCTGAACATGCAGAAGTGCGTCACCGCCCAGGGCGAGATCCTGATCGGGCGCGCTGCGCTGGTGGACACCATGGACGATCTGATCGTGGACGCGCTGGCGGCGCTGGCGTTGTCCGTGGTGGGCTACTTCAGCACGATCCGCAGGCGCGAGAGCGCAAATTCCGAGGTACAGGAGGCGATCCCATGAAATACCGTTCTCCCATCGGTGGGCTGAACAGCCTGACGAAGCTGTCCGGCGGACTGCACGTCCTGCGCATCCTGCTGCTGGTTCCGCTGACGATTCTGATCCACCTGCGCAGGGCCGCAGCCGCTGTGCTGCTGGGGCTAATGCTGCTGATCGACCTTGCCGCAAGCCTGCTGGCGCGGCGCTTCGATCTGGCGGACGGGGCCGCGCTTGTGCTGGATTCCATCGCCGACCTGCTCATTCAGGCGGCGCTGCTGCTGACGCTCGTGCCCCGCTTCCCGGAGCTGGGCGTGGCGGTCTGGACGCTGCTGGCGAAGCTTATGCTGGCGCTGGTTCCCGACTGGATTGCCCTGCTGCGCATGCGGCGCGCAAGGCTGTGCGGCGGCGTGGAGAAGGCGCTCACCTGGCTCGGTTGCGCGCTGCTGCTGGTTCCGCTGTGCAATCCCGGCCTGTCCGCAGGCGGCGCGCGGACGCTCTCCATCGTGCTGAGCGTGCTGACCGCCGCGACCATCCCCCCGCGCATGAGCTGCACCCGGCGGAGCTGGGCCGCATGAACATGCAAGCAGCGCCACGGAAATTTGCTCCGTGGCGCTGTCATGCTCAGACTCTTTCCAATACCTTCTCCGGCAGTCGGCCCACCTGGGTATCGTCCCGGCTGCGATCCCGCAGCGGCGGCACGGGATTGGGCGCGGTCTCGTAGCGGTAGTCCTGACCCCTCTGGCGGATGTACTCCTCGATCACTGTGTGGCTGGTCACGTTTTCGATGGGCTCGTTCACCTGCCGCTGGTAATCGGCGAAGGTGCCGTTGCGGGGCAGGCTGTCCACCGGCTCGTAGGTCTCCCGCAGCGCGGTGTTGCACACCGTGCCGCCCAGAATCTGGCGCACGTAGGGGATGTTGCTCTCCAGCCGCAGCGGATGGGGGAACTCGCCGTCGGGAATCACCTGCCGCCACTCCCTGCCCTCGCACTCCTTCAGCAGCCCCTGGGCGATGTGCAGGTGCATCAGCTCCTGCTCGAACATGAAGCCCCAGATCTCCCGGATGCGCGCGTCGGTCTCCGTCTCGTGGCAGCTCCAGTACAGCCAGCATTCGGTGTACTGGTGCACCAGCAGATTCTCCAGCCAGCTCAGGTTGGGGTTCAGCAGACTGCCGTACTGGGACACGTGCTCCTCCTCCACCATGCCAATCTCCTGGTACAGCCGCTTGCCCGTCTCCTCGGGGTAGTTCGCCGCCACGTTCATATAGTAGTTCATGGTCTGCTGCTCGGCGGCGGTGATGACGTTCGCCGCCAGCACGTCCAGCGTGGGCGGGTTCGCGCCGGTCATGGGATAGCGGATGGAGTCGTAGGGGTGGCGGTGGTGGGCGATGGTGGGACGGCCGGGCATGATCTCGGTGTAGCGGCCCACAAGATTCTCCGCCTTCTCGCCGGACTGCATGTCCAGGTAGTCCGCATAGCGGTACAGGTGGTCGAAGTCCTCCAGCAGCGCAAAGTCCAGCGCGTTCTTCAGCCCCGCGTCGCTCACCCGCTTGGCCAGATGGGCGGTCAGATCCACCGCCAGCTGCTCGTAGCCGATGGTGTGCTCCAGCATCGTCTCGTCCAGCGGCTTCAGGTGGCACAGCAGCTTCTGTTGCTGCTGTTCGCTGCGGCGGATCAGCGCAAGCTGGCGGCGAACCTCATTGTCCACCGTGTGCCGGGAGAACTGGTGGGAGAACCACACGTTTTCAAACTCCGTGCCGTTCATCAGGATCAGGCGCGTGCGGGTGTAGGGATCCACGCTGCGCTTGTCGTAGGGCTCCGGGCGCATCGCCGCCCAGTCCAGGATCAGCTCGGCCTGCCTGCCGGGCCGCATCTCAAACGGATTCATAAATATCCCTCCTTTGGGCGTAGTTTGCACCCAGAATGTGCGTTTCATTCCCATTTGCGCCCTTTTTTTCGCCGCAAATCTGTGCTATACTGAAGAAAACGACCTCTGTTTCAGAAAGGAAGCTGAACCCATGAAGACCGGACTTGTGCTGGAGGGCGGCGCGCAGCGCGGCATGTTCACCGCGGGCGCGCTGGACGTGATGATGGAGCGCGGCGTGAACTTCGACGGCCTGATCGGCGTGTCCGCAGGGGCCTGCTTTGGCTGCAACTACAAGTCCCACCAGCCGGAGCGCGCCATGCGCTACAATCTGAAGTACATCCGCGACCCCCGCTACTGCGGCATGCGGTCGCTGATCAAGACCGGCGACCTCTACGGCGCGGACTTCTGCTACCGGGAGATTCCGCTGCACCTGGATCCCTTCGACTCCGAGACCTTCCGCAAGTCGCCTGTGGAGTTCTACGTGGTGTGCACCGACGTGCACAGCGGCGAGGCGGTGTATCAGAAGCTCACCAAGGGCGACGAGGAGGACATGGACTGGATCCGTGCCTCGGCCTCGATGCCCATGGTGTCCCGGGTGGTGAACGTGGGCGGACGCGAGCTGCTGGACGGCGGCGCAGCGGACTCCATCCCCCTGCGCTGGTTCCAGAGCATCGGCTACGAGAAGAACGTGGTGATCCTCACCCAGCCGAGGGACTTTGTGAAGCAGAAGAACAGCATGCTGCCGCTGATGCGCGTGGTGCTGTGGAAGTACCCGAGGCTCATCGACACCATGGCCCACCGCCACGAGGTCTACAACGCGTCCACCGCCTACGTGCGCGCCGAGGAGGCCGCGGGCCGGGTCTTCGTGCTCGCCCCCGACGCGCCTCTGCCCATCAAGCGCACCGAAAAGGATCCCGATAAGCTGCGCGCCGTGTACGAAATGGGTCGCAGGAGCATGGAGAAGAATCTGGATGCGATGCTGGAATTCATGGGTAAATAAACCGGAGGCTGTCTCAAACGCTTTTGTCGTTTCGAGACAGCCTCTTTTCTTACGATGCGGTGGGGTGAGGGCACCCCGCCCTACGGTTTTGCAGAGAGAATATAAGCGGCAATCCTTTATGAACCAAACGCAAGAAATCCAGTCCATTCTTGCCGGACTGGATTTCGGGTAAAAACAGACATATCGATTCGGAAAGAAACACAGAATCCCTGCCCCATTCTTGCCGGGGCAGGGATTCGTTCGCTGAAACGCGATAGCAACCGGCTGCGGCGCCTCGCCGCTTCAGTGCAGCGGGAAGCCCAGGGACACCATCATGGCCTCGCTGACCTTCTGCATCACCTCCGGCTCCAGTGAGCCGATCTTCTCCCGAAGGCGGCGCTTATCCAGGGTGCGAATCTGCTCCGCCAGCACCACGCTGTCCTTTTGCAGCCCCGTATTGCCCGCCGCCACCGGCACATGGGTGGGCAGGCGGGTCTTGTTGACCTGTCCGGTCACCGCCAGCACGATCACCGTCGGGCTGTAGCGGTTGCCCACGTCGTTCTGCACCACGAGCACCGGGCGGATGCCGCCCTGCTC
Organism: uncultured Clostridia bacterium; assembly: GCA_945871545.1. The sequence continues at coordinate 18,753 of CAMBWJ010000003.1, forward strand.
GGAGCCGACCACCGGATCCAGGCACGCGCTGAACAAATCTCCTCTCAGTATCATCATCGGTTCACGCTCCGCATAGAGTGTCTGATGCATCCTATGCGGGGACGTGCGGCTGGGTGCGTAGGTCGTATCCACGGCTACATCACCAGCGTTCCGTTCGATTTTGAGATCACCTGCATCAGCTCCCGCTCCACGCCGGTGCGCGCGTCCACGTACACCAGGAAGTCGCCGTCGGCATTGGCCGCGCTGATCTCATAGCAGAGATACTCCGCGCGGTTCTGGGGGATGACGCACAGCCTTGATGAGATCGCCGTCAGCTTCGGGCTGACCCTGCCCAGCGCCTCGGTCTCGGAAAGCGCCGGCTGGGCAAGCGTACGCACGCTGTGGTTCTTCAGGTAGCTCTTCGCGTCCAGGCCGATGACGCTGCCGTCCTTCATGGACATCTGAATCTTGACCAGATCCGGGTAGAGGATTACGCCGTCCTGCACCGCCGCGTAATTGATGGTCAGAATCCCGCCATAGCGGCTGTAATAGCTCATCTCCATGGCCCCGTAGCCCCGGGAGATCAGGAAGGCCCGGGCGCGGTCGCACAGCTCGGCTTCAGAAAGGTTCACCTGCGTCTCCTGAACGTCCGGCAGGAGATACAGCACCTCGCCGCCCATTTTGGTGACGCTGGCGGACATGCTGTAACCGTTGGACACGATGCGGAAGTCGTAGCAGTCCACCTCCGGGTGGCTCTCGCCCAGGTACGTCAGCTCCTGCACCGGCACAAAGGCGCGCAGCTTGGCCTCGGCCTGCTCCCGCGTGACCTCCTCCATGGCGGCGAGGTATTCAAAGTCGCCCACCGTCGCGCCGTCGGAGAAGGGGCCGTCGTAGAGCAGCACCGGGTACTCGGCTGCGTCGCCGGTGAGGGGATAGAGGCTCTCGTCGCCGGTCGCGGCAAAGTCATCCGCGCTGAACACCGCCTCGCCGCGCTCGTAGCGGTTCAGCAGCTCCTCCAGGCCCAGGGTGAAGCGCGCGGCGCTGTCGGAGAGCGTGACCATGGTCTGATAGTCCGCATCGGACACCGCCTCCCCCGCCGCCAGCTTCTGGGACAGGGTCTCGGCGAAGTCCTCGGCCTGGTTGATGAACTTGATGGTTGCCGAGACGGTCTCCTCGCCCAGCGGCAGCAGCGCAAGGTTGCCGCCGGCTCCCTGGGTCTCCCGGCTGATGTCGCCCAGCAGCACCTGCATCTGCGCGGGATCGCCCGCCACCAGCAGCTTGCGGTAGTTGGCCGAGATGGCCTCGGTCAGCTCACAGGTCTCGTAGAAGGCCTTCTGATACACCGCGTTGATGCGCGTCTGCGCCTGCTCCAGCTGCTTCGCCTGGGCGAAGTTGAACACCGCCAGGGAGAGCAGCAGCACCGCCAGCATGGCGCAGATCGCGCCCAGCCAGTTTCGCTTTCTCATACTTTCCATGCGCACCTCCTCAGATGGCGAAGGAGTGGTTGCCGATCACCGTCTGCACCGTCCGGGAGAAGATCCACTTGTCCTGAGCGGTCTTGGGATTGTAGTAGTACAGGCAGCCGCCGGTGGGATCCCAGCCGTTGAGCGCGTCCAGCGCCGCGCGGATGCAGCTGGAGTCGGGCGTGTTGTTGATGGAGCCGTTGCTGACGCAGCTGAACGCGCCGGACTGGTAGATCACGCCGGAAACGGTGTTGGGGAAGGACGATGAGGCCACGCGGTTGAGCACCACCGCCGCCACCGCCACCTGACCCTTGTAGCTTTCGCCCCGGGCTTCAGCGTACACCATCTTTGCCAGCAGCCGGTGATCCGAGGACACGTAGCTGGTAGAGGACGAGGCGGTGGTGGACGCGGACGAGGACTTCGACCCCGACAGCGTCACGCCCATTGCCGCCGCCGTGGCCGGGCCAACGCGCCCGTCCGCCGTAAGGCCGTTGTTGCGCTGGAAGCGGATCACCGCGTTGCGGGTGGCCTCGCCGTAGCGGCCGTCCGCCGTGCCGCTGAGATAGCCCCACTGGATCAGGCGGTTCTGCACCTTGATCACGTCGCTGCCCCGGGAGCCGACCTCCAGAACCGTCGCGCCCCGGGCGGGTACGGCGCAGCAGTACGCGATCAGCAGCGCCATCAATATGGAAAAGATTCTCTTCTTCATTGCTTGCCTCCACACAATCCGTCAGATTCAACCCGCTATGTCCAGTCCGCGAGCCTTGCGCGCAGCCAGTTCCACACCCGGGAGTAGCTGGGCGCGTCCGCCGAAGCCGCGTCGGCCTCGTCGAGCACGCACAGCGAGGGGTACAGCACGCACCACCAGTTGTGGCCCTCCCCCGCGCCGATGGTCACGCGCAGCGCGCGGTACTCCCCTGCGGGCACCTTCAGCGCGCCGTAGATGCGGTCGGGAAAGTCGAACGCACCCGTTTCGGCGCAGATCTCCCCTTCATAGCCCAGCTCCCGGGCGCGCGCCGTGCAGGCGGCCTCGAAGTCGGGCAGGTGGCTTTCCAGCCGGCGGTACGCCTCGTCCGCATCCGTCGCATCCGACAGGCACACCTCCGCACACCGCAGGCACACGTCCCGCAGCATAAGCTTCAGCGCCTGGGCCTGTGGACTGTCGTCCGCAGCCACCACGTGCAGCCGTACCATTTCCGGCAGCGCCTGGGCCGACGCGCAGCCGCACAGCAGCGTCAGCGCCAGCAGCGCGCACAGCATCCGCTTCTTCAAGGACAAATCCTCCTTCTTCGGGAAAATCTGTCTCTATCCTCGGCAGTTTTTGCCGGATTTATGCACCCGTTCGCCTGCGATGGATGCAAAAATGCATTGATGCGCCCCGCCCGCTTTCCTATTGGCAAAAGCTTTCCCTCTGTGCTATAATGATTGTAAAGGTAAATTTCACGAAAACGCTTTGGAAGGGCGGTGCGGATATGAAGCGCAGGTCTGT
>CAMBWJ010000004.1 GCA_945871545.1 uncultured Clostridia bacterium
GCAACGCACAGCTCGACGACAGCAGCGCCCATCGCGAAGGGAGCCTGGGTGATTGCGCCCAGCATCACGCCGTCAGCAACAGCGGCCTTGATCACAGCGCCGGAGTCGAAGCCAGCAGCGATGACGTCGGTCTCGCCGGTGCCGCAAACCTGCAGGTTCTCGTTGGCGGAGATGATCGCCTCAGCGGAGTGCTGGTTGGAGCCGTAGATGGCGATGGTGTCTTCCTTGGACAGCAGGGTGTTGCAGTCGATCAGGGACAGCTCGGAGGTAACCTGAGCGGGAACCAGGGTCTCGATGATGACCTTCGCGGCATCGTCGGAACCGCAGGTGGCATGCTCGCAGTAGAAGGTATCGCCTTCCAGCTTGACGGAGCCGCACAGCTCGGCCATCTTGTCGATGAAGCCCAGGCCGCGCAGGGTCACGGACTCGGAAACGTTGTCCTGAGCGGACACGCCGATGCGGACGGTGCCTTCAGCAGCCTCGATGCGGGCAGCGATGGCTTCGTAGACCATCTCAGCGGCCATGGCGCCGGCGGCGTAGTTGTCGGTGGCAGCATTGGCCAGGATCGCGCCTTCGGGAGCGCCCGGAACGCCGGAGTCGAAGCCGATGATCGGGATGTTCTTGGACTGGGCGTCAGCGATGGCGTCCAGGCAGGTCTCGGTGGACAGAGCGGCCAGGCCGATGGCGGACGGAGCGGCGTCGATGGCAGCCTTCAGCTGCTCCAGCTGCTCAGCATACTCAGACTCGGAAGCGGGGCCAACGAAGTTGACGGTCACGCCAAGCTCTTCAGCCTTGGCTTCGGCGCCCTTCTTGACGGCCTGCCAGTACTCGTGCTGGAAGCCCTTGGAGACGATTTCGATGTGCTCGCCTGCTGCCAGAGCAGAGGTCATGCCGACGACCATCAGCATTGCGAGAACGAGAGCCAGGATCTTCTTCATAGAAAGTTCCTCCTTGAAAAGTGTTTTATGTTTACCGCTTTTCGCGGTAATCATCGTTTTGGTGCAGTTAACATTATACGCTTAAAACCATACAACGTCAACCATCTTTTAACAATTGCCGCAATAATTCCTGCCGTTTGCCTTACGCCTTCTTGCGGTTCTTGATTACGTCGAACCAGATGGCGGCGATCAGGATGATGCCGGTGATGACGTGCTGCCAGTCGCCGGTGAGGCCGATCTTCGGCAGGCCGTTCTTCAGCAGCGCCAGGATCAGAATACCGATCATTGAGCCGATGATGCTGCCGGAGCCGCCGGTCATGGACGTGCCGCCGATGATCGCGCCGCCGATGGCGTCCAGCTCAAGTCCGAGACCGGACGAGGCCGTGATCGAGGAGGCGTTGCTGGCCGCAAAGGCGATGCCCGCGATGCCCGCGAACAGGCCGGAAATGATGTAGGCAGACATCTGATACTTCACCACGTTCACGCCGGACAGGCGCGCAGCTTCCTTGTTGGAGCCGATGGCGATGATGTAGCGGCCGATGCGGGTCTTGTTCAGGATGATGGACATGATGATGATCGCGATCAGCACGACGATCAGTCCTGTGGGAATGGGCGTCTTTTTGCCGAGGGCGTTGGGCATCATGTACTTGAAGATGTTGCGGAACCAGCCTTCCTCAGAGGCGCGGGCCGGCCAGGAGATGGACGCGCCGCCGCAGGCAACCGAGCTGAGACCGCGGGTAATCAGCATGGTGCACAGCGTCGCGATGAAGGCGGGCAGGTTCATAATGGCGACCATGATGCCGTTCAGGCAGCCAAAGATCAGGCCCAGCACAACGGCGACGATCATGCCAACCCACACCGGACAACCGAAGTCCTTGACCAGCATGCCGGCGATCATGGCGTAGCACACCATGCCGGTACCGACGGACAGGTCGTTGCCGCCGGAGATCAGACAGAAGGTGACGCCGATGGACATGAAGGCGAAGTAGTAGAAGGAGTCAAGCAGCGTGACGATGGTCGTATACTGACGGAACTCCTTGCTTGCAATGCTGAATACCGCAGCCAGCACGATCGCGACAGCCAGAACAACGATTCGCTGAAGATCAAACTTGCGGGTGCGCCCGCTCTTATTTAATGTTTGCATATTCTGTCCTCCTGTTCCTCTAGTTGTCACTTTTTGCGTGCGCGGCTGCGAATGTCCGCGAATACGCACAGCGCCACGATGACGCCGGTGATGATGTACTGCCAGTCGGGGCTGAACTTCATCGCGGTGATGCCGACGCGCAGCATGGAGATGATGAAGATACCGATCAGGCTGCCGGCGATGGAGGCCGTGCCGCCCGCCATGGAGGTGCCGCCCATGACGCAGGCCGCAATGGCGTTGTTGTTGAACACGTCGCCCTGACCGGCCGCGAACTTGGTGATCGCGCCCGCGTACATGATGGCGGCGACGCCGGCCAGCAGGCCGCAGAACACATAGGCCAGTGCTTCCCACTTGCGGGTGTCCACGCCGGAGAGGCGCACCGCCTCGCGGTTGGAGCCGATGCAGAGGATGTAACGGCCGATGCGGGTCTTGTTCAGAACGATGGAGCAGACGATCGCCGTGACGAGCAAGATGATCAGGCCGACCGGAACGCCGTTGCAGCTGACCAGATTGCGGTACCAGTCGTTCTCAGCGCCGCTGGAGGGCCAGCTGACGCCGGCAGAGTTGGTGGCCAGCAGGCCGATGCCCTTGGCGATGCGCATGGAGGCCATGGAGGAGATGAAGGACGGGAGCTTCATGTAGGCAACCATCACGCCGTTGGCGACGCCGAAGACGAGGCCGACGAGGATGGTGACGAGCAGCGCCGTCCACAGCGGCCAGCCGTGAACCACCAGAAGCTGTCCGCCGACCAGGCCGGAGCAGAACATCACCGGGCCGATGGAGAAGTCGATGCCGCCGGTAGCGATGACGAAGGTCACGCCCAGCGCCAGGAAGCCCATGAAGTCAACGGTATTGAGCACGTTGCCCATGTCCAGGGGACGGCCGCTGACCACGGAGAACAGGAAGTACAATAGAACCATGATTACAACCAGCACGATGCGGTTGAATCCCAATTTCTTGACAATTGGTAAATTCTTGAATTTTTCCATAATTACCCTCCTGTCAGCGCAGCGTCGCAGCGTGCATAATGCTTTCCTGAGTAGCCCCGGCAATGTCGATCTCAGCGGTCTTCTTGCCCTCGCACATGACCACGATGCGGTCGCTCATGCGCAGAATCTCCGTCATTTCGGAGGAGATCATGATGATGGACTTGCCCTGTGCGACCAGTTCGTTCATCAGGTGATAGATCTCGCTCTTCGCGCCGACGTCGATGCCGCGGGTCGGTTCGTCAAAGATCAGGATGTCGCAGTCCTTGACCAGCCACTTGGCCAGAACGACCTTCTGCTGGTTGCCGCCGGAGAGGTTGACGACGAGCTGATCGGTGCTCGGCGTCTTGGTGTTCAGACGCTTGATGTAATCCTCGGTGGCCGTAACTTCCTTCTTTTTGTCGATGAAGAGGCCCTTAACGAAGTTCTTGAGGTGGGCCATGGTGGAGTTCTCGGCCACGCTCTTGTCCACGACGATGCCGTAGCGCTTTCTGTCCTCGGACAGATAGCCGATGCCCAGCGCAACCGCGTCCTTGGGGCTCCTGATGTCCACCTTCTTGCCGTTGACGTAGATGTCGCCGCTCTCCTTGGGATCCGCGCCGAACAGCGCGCGCGCCGTCTCGGTGCGTCCCGCGCCCATCAGGCCGGAGAAGCCCAGAATCTCGCCCTTGTGCAGCTCAAAGCTCACGTCCTGCACCATCTTGCCCGCGTTGAGGTGCTCGACCTTCAGAACCACCGGCGCATCCGGCGGAACCATGCTCTTGGTCTTGGGATCCTCATAGATCACGCGACCGACCATCATGTTGATGATGTCGTCCTTGGTGCAGTCCTTGGTAATCAGCGTGCCGACGTAGCCGCCGTCGCGCATGACGGTGACGCGGTCGGTGATGACCTTGATCTCGTCCATGCGGTGCGAAATGTAGACGATGCCCAGCTGCTTGTCGCGCAGGTCGCGGATGATCTTGAACAACTCTTCGATCTCCGCCTCGGTCAGCGCGGCGGAGGGCTCGTCGAAGATGATGACCTTCGCCTTGTGGGAGATGGCCTTGGCGATCTCGCACATCTGCTGCTTGCCGACGGTCAGGTTGCCCATCTTCTCGGTGGGATCGATCTTGATGCCCAGCTGCTCGAAGAGCTTCTTGGACTCCTCGTTCATCTTCGCGTCGTCGATGATGCCGCCCTTCATGAATTCGCGGCCGATGAAGATGTTCTGCGCGACGGTCAGGTGGTTCATCATGTTCAGCTCCTGGTGAACGATGACGATGCCCGCCTCCTGCGCCTCCTTCGGGCCGTGGAATTCGACCTCCTTGCCCTCATAGGTGATGGTACCGGAATCCTTGGTGTAGATGCCCGTGAGCACCTTCATCAGCGTGGACTTTCCGGCGCCGTTCTCGCCCATCAGCGCGTGTACCTCGCCCCTGCGAACCTCCAGATTGACATGATCCAGCGCGTGCACGCCCGGGAAGGATTTGTCAATTCCTTCCATCGTCAGAATGACTTCGTGCGAAAGATTATTCTCTGCCATTCAATTCCCTTCCTCCCTCGCTGCTGCGCCACCCGGCGCAATTTACAGTTGGATCTCTACGACGGCGGTACAATCTGGATGAAAATTCCTCATGCACACGCCCATAATATTACATGGTTCTATTTTATCCTTTTACTGTCACTTTGTCAATTATTTTTTCAAAGACGCAGTTTTGCATAAAATATGTGCTGTCCAATGCCACAAAATGCCATGCGAACGCTGCAAACATCGGTTTGCCGATAACATTTCATTAAAGGAATGTCATCACATTTGCCCCCAGAAAATTGTTTGTTCTTCACCTCTCAACGTTTGAAAATCTGCAAATTTACGCATTTTTAAGTACAATCCCGCCCGCCCATTTCTCGCTCTCGGGCAATGAACCGGTACGGCTGACGCGCCCCGGAATGCGTCTCCAGACGGTTTCTGCTGAAAAAGACAGCTTTAATCCATACAAAAACGCCGCAATTCCTTTGAATTGCAGCGCAATTTTTCCTCCGTCGCTATTTCTGTTCCATGCACCAGGCCAGCACGCCGGAGAGATTCTCCTCAGACACGCAGCTGCCGCCCTCGTTCAGCAGCCGCAGCATCTCCCTCTCCTCCGGGCTGAGGTTCGGCTTCTGCGCAAGTTTCTTGCCCATGGTCTTTCCCATGATCGTCATCATGAATTTGTACACGCCGTGCAGCCGCTTCATGTCGAAGCCGCCCTGCATGGTGAACACGGGCATCTCCGGCGGAAGCGCGTTCGCCCTGCGCACCTCCGCGAGCTGCGATCCGGTCTGCCCCATGCACACGCCGCAGACCGCGCAGATTTTGAAGCGCTTCTGCGCCTTCTTCAGACCCTTCACCTGACTGGCCATCAGCCAGCCCAGGTAGAGCACGGGTGTGTTTTCCGCAAGCGCATTCCACGCCTCGTCCAGAGAATATGCCTTCCATCCGGTGCGCTCCTCCAGCATGTGCGCGTACTGCGCGGTGTAGCCGGTGTTGGACGTGTATACAATCGCAGTGGGTTTCATTTTCTGTTCCTCCTGAATTATCGCTCCGCCTGACAGCATAGCCCCTCGAACCGCGCCTGTCAAGCCCTGTGCTTCCGACCGATGCACAGGTTCAGCAGCACGTAGACCGCGATCAGCGCCGCAGCCGTGCCCGCAAGGATCAGATACATGGTTCCGATCTCCACCCGGCTTCCGAAGAAATAGATGTTGCAGTCCATGGAGTCCCTGATCGCCTCCACCACCTGCTCCGGGAAGCCCTGGCGCGCCATCTCGGCAAAGGTTCCGCCCAGCCAGTGGTTGCGCAGCAGGGAGGTGCCATAGGTGCCGGGCAGCAGGGAGATGAGCTTCTGCAGGCCCTCGGAGAACTGGGAGATGGGCATGTACGCGCCGCAAAGGAAGCCGTAGCCCGCGCTGACGATGGTTCCCACCGCCGACATCTGGCCCTGGCTGCGGATAAAGACGTTGATGATGCTGGAGAGCGCCGAGCCGAAGATCACCAGCATCAGCACGTCCAGCAGGATGCGCAGCACATCCTGCGCCGTGAGATACCAACCCACACGGGAGACATAGATCAGGCAGAGTCCCACCGCACAGAAGCACACCAGCAGCGTGGAGATCAGGTTGGCGATGTAGTAGCCCAGCGCCAGCGTGCCGCGCCCCACCGGGGAGACGGTCAGATCCCGCCGCGCGCCGCCCACCCGATCCTGCACCATCAGAAAGTTGGAGCAGAAGGCCACGGTGATGCAGCACACCGCCAGCAGCGACGAGGCCAACTCTCCGCCCACGCAGCCGCCGATGAGCTTGTCGGGCACGGTAGCCCCGGCAGCCTCCAGCGCGCCGCGGAAGCTGTCCTCGTAAACGTTGCCGAGGAAGGTTCCGTAGAGCACCAGCAGGATCAGCGGGGTGATCAGCGAGGTGAAGAACATGCCCTTGTCCTTGAAGTAGAGCTTCACATTGCGCCGGATCAGCGCGCAGAGCTGGGTCATTTTTCCGCACCTCCCGTCAGCTTCTTGCCCGTCACAGCAAGGAACACATCGTCCATCTTGCCCTTGGTGATCTCATAGTCCCGGAACAGCTCCGGCCTGCGCAGGATCAGCTCCGTAGCCGCAGCCGTGTCGGACACGGCGATGCGGTATGCGTCCCGCAGGCGGGTGAAGGGCCGGTTCAGCGACCGCACCTCCTCCTCGCTGGCGCCGTAGAGGGTGATGAAGTCGCCGGTGTATGCGTTCTTCAGCATCAGCGGCGTGCCCTCGGCGGCGATCCTGCCGCTGTCCAGGATCACCACGTAGTCCGCGTCGGCGGCCTCCTCCATGTAGTGGGTGGTGAGGAACACCGTCATCTGTCGTTCGCGGCGCATGCGCTGCACCGCGTCCCACATCAGCTTGCGGGTCTGGGGATCCAGGCCGGTGGTGGGCTCGTCCAGAATCAGAATCTTCGGATCGTGCACCAGCGCCCGGGCGATGTCGATGCGCCGCCGCTGTCCGCCGGAGAGCTTGCCCAGCGTGCGCTTGAGCAGGTCGCCGAAGTCCAAAAGCTCCGCAAGCTCGTCGAGCCGCTGCGCAAATTCCCTTCCGGTGATGCCGTACAGCGCCGCGCGGCTGGCGAGGTTGTCCCGCACCGTCAGGCTCCTGTCCAGCGCGGAGCTCTGGAACACCACGCCCAGCTTGCTCCGCAGCTGCTTATCGCCCGCATCCAGCTCGGTTCCGCAGATGCGCACGCTGCCGCTGTCCCGCCGGAGCTGGCCGCAGATGATGTTGATGGTGGTGGACTTGCCTGCGCCGTTCACGCCCAGAAAGGCGAACAGCTCACCCTGACGCACCTGAAAGCTCAGGTCCTGCACCGCCTGCACATCGCCGAAGCGCTTGCAGAGATGGGAAATTTCCAGTACGTTTTCCATGTTTGTCTCCTTCCGGGATGCGATCAGCAGCCCAGCGGCCTGCGCGGCATGATGATGGTTGCGATCAGATAGGCCAGCGCGCCGCTGCCGCCCAGGATGCAGAACACAATCCAGCCCAGGCGCACCAGCGCGGGATCGATGTCAAAGTATTCGGCGATGCCGCCGCAAACGCCGCAGAGCATCTTGTTTCGATTGGATCTGTAAAGCCGCTTGCTCATGTTTCTATCCTCCAATGGGTTTTCGTCTTTGTTCTCTCAACGCTCCCCATTGTAAGATAAAATCCCCGCAGCCGATAGTCCGGTTTTGCAGGGAAATGTGTCAATTTTCCAGATCATTCCTCCGGCGCTTCATAGAAGCGGCCCCGGAAGAAGTTTTCATTGCCCAGCGGCGTGGCGGTCATGCGGAACAGCACGCAGCCGTCGGGGCACACCACGTCCTTGCTGTAACGCCCGCTGCCGCCGATGTTGCGAAGGTCGCCGCCGCTGCGCACCGCCTCCATGATGGGAAACATGACCATCATCGCCTTGGAGCAGATGCCCTGACCGTCCTGGTTGACCGGACAGCCGTAGGTGCAATGGTACTTGTCGCCGATCTCCTCGCCGTTGCGGCAGTAGTGCTCCGTGCGCTCACCCCGCAGAAAGCCGATGACCTCGATCTCCCAGGCATACTCCTCGTCGTACCACTTCTTCACGCTTCACTCCCCCTTTGCATTCCTCGCCGCGCGGATGTGCAGCCACAGCTCGTGCGCGGACGAGATTAGGGCCATCACCGCGACCCCGTGGCACAGCGGCACGGCAATGGGCAGCGCCAGCATCCCGGGAATCAGGAACACCAGCAGCCCCGTGAGCTTGTTGAGTATGGTGTGCAGCGCGGAAAACCTGTGCTGGGTGACTGCGGCCACACCATAGGCGCACAGGCGGATGAACACCGCCGCACCCACGATCCACCACACGCTCGCCGGCATCCGCTCCAGCAGGATCGGCATCAGCTTGCCCATCATCACGCCGTAGAACATCAGATCGGCGATGCTGTCCAGCTGCGCGCCAAAGCGGCTCGACGCATGCAGCGCCCGGGCGAACGCGCCGTCCAGCGCGTCCGTCAGCCCGCAGAATATGTGGAGCAGGTAGAACGGCAGCGTGAGCGGCTTTGTCAGCAGCAGCAAAACTGCGCCCAGCATTCTGAGCGCCGTGAGAATATTGGGAATGTAGTATCGTTTCATATGCTCTCCGTTCTGAAGAATTCCTCCTGCATCAGTGCGCGCCGTCCAGGAACTCCCGACGGTACTGGGAGGGCGTCACACCCTCGGCCTTCTTGAAGGACTTGGTGAACACGCGATAGTCCGCATAGCCCGCGCGCTCGGCGACCTCGGCCACGGACAGCTGCGTGGACAAAAGCAGCTTCTTCGCCTTCTCCATGCGGATGTTGGTCAGGTAGGCCAGGAAGCCCACGCCGATTTCGTTTTTGAAGAGCTGGCTCACGTACTGGGCGCTCAGGTGAAACTCCTCCGCCAGCACGCCCAGGCTCAGCTCCTCGGCGATGTGCGCCTGTAAAAAGCGGGTCATGCGGGTGATGAGCCGCTCCTCTTCCTGCTCCGGCTCCCGGGACACGCGCTGCTCGAACAGGGAGATCTTCAGATTGTCGATGCAGCTGCCGAACTCCTCGTAGTTCACGGGCTTGAGGATGTAATCGGTGATCTGCAGCCGCAGCGCCTGCTGGCAGTAGGAGAAGTCGTCGTAGCCGGAGACGATCACGAAGGCGGTCTGCGGGTGCTTCACCCGCGCCGTCTGGATCACCTTCAGGCCGTTCATGATGGGAATGTTGATGTCCATGATGACGATGTCGGGCCGGAGCGCGTCGATCTGTCCCAGCGCCTCCATGCCGTCGGCGGCCTCGCCCACCACCTCGCAGCCGTGGGCCTCCCAGTCGAACAGGCGCTTGAAGCCCTCGCGGATCATGATCTCGTCGTCCACCAGCAGCACACGCAGCTTCTTCATCGCTCTACCTCCTTGCCAATGCGCAGCAGCAGATGCGCCGTCACGCCGCCGTCCGGGTTCTCCGTGTAGGAAAGGCCGCAGTCCCTGCCGCAGAGCAGCTTGATGCGCTTCTGCACATTCAGGATGCCGATGCTGTTGCCCTCCAGCTTGGGCGCCTGGCGGTCGTAGTGCAAAAGCAGCTCGTCCACGCGCGCCTTGCTCTCTTCGTTGAAGCCGCTGCCGGTGTCGCGCACCTGAATCTCGAACCTCTCCCTGCCCATTCTCCGGGCGGAGATGGCCACCTCGCCCTTGTAGCCCCGGTTCTTCAGGCCGTGCAGCAGGCTGTTTTCCACGATGGGCTGCAGGATGAAGTTGGGCACCAGCGCGCCGCCCAGGTCGGGATCGATGTCGTAGCGCACCAGCAGCTCGGGATAGCGGTGGCACATCAGCTCCATGTAGGCCTCCAGCAGCTCCAGCTCGTCGTCCAGCGCCACCATCTGCTGGTTCACCTTCACGCTCAGGCGGAAGAAGTCCACCAGGCGCATCAGCAGGTCGGCAACCTTCCGATCGCCGTTGAGCTGCGCCTGAATGCGGATGGTGTCCAGCGTGTTGTACAGAAAGTGGGGGTTGACCTGGCTCTTGAGGTAGAGCATGCCCATCTTCTGCTCGGTGAGCTCCGCCCGCAGGATGTCCGGGTTCTCCAGCGTCAGATAGAAGGAAATCGTCATCAGCGTCAGTCCCATGCCGCTGATGAGCCAGGTGTGGTTGAAGCCCTGCAGCACCGCGCCCAGCAGCTCGATGGCCAGCGCCACGGAGATCGTGCGCCGCTTCTTGGGGTCAATCTTCCCCCAGTTGCGCAGCAGGATGCCCGTGCACAGGCTCAGATACACCGCCACCGAGACGTAGCACACCTGCATGTGGATGCCGTCGGAGTAGTTGCCCTGGGGCGTGACGGCGTAGTGCACCGGCAGCAGCAGCACGCCCAGCATGGCGATGCCCAGATAGATCCGCGCCGCCAGATTGTAGCGCCGCGGCCTGCCCGTCTCCTCCTCCACCAGCAGCGAGATGTACTCGTAGAACAGGTACATTGCGACCACCATCGAACCGATGAAAATGCGGTGCAGGATCTCGTTCAGCAGCTCCGGCACTGCGTCCAGATGGTTCACCGTGTAGACCGTCACGCCGTCAAAGACCAGGTTCACCAGCACCGTCACCAGCAGCACTGCAAACGTCCGGTGCAGCTGGCTGTACCTGCGCTCTGCGGTAAAGTAGTTCATCGCCACAAACGCCAGCACCAGAAACAAGGCAATTTCCATCCGTATCATGTCCGCTCACCCCTGTTCCTTCATTATATATGATTCGCGGCATTCTGAATAGAGGGAGATTCGTGCCGGATGTGTCAATTTTGTAGATGAAGCACGGAAAAGCCCCGCAGCAACGGAGGCTGCAGGGCATGAATCGTGCTGCTCTTACTTGACCACGATCAGATCGTATTCCCGGGAACCCAGGCCGATCTTCTCGCCGTGCTCCAGGCAGCTCTTCCACTCGGATTCCGGCTTGTTGTTGGTGAAGTGGTCGCAGAAATCGTGGAAGTCGCTCTTCTTCATGTTGTCGGAGAGCTGGCTGTTGGGCATGGGCGCGGCCTTCTGGCAGAGGTCGGCGCAGGCCTGATCCAGCGCGATGGGATCGAAGGAGGCCAGCATGCCGATGTCCGGCAGGATGGGCGCGTCGTTCTCGGAGTGACAGTCGCAGTTCGGGGACACGTCCACAATCAGGGAGACGTGGAAGCTCGGACGGCCGTCCACCACGGCCTTGGCGTACTCTACCATGCGGCAGTTCAGGTCGCGGGGCGCATTGTTCTGCACGAAGTGGATCGCGTCGAAGTTGCAGGCGCCCAGGCAGCGTCCGCAGCCCACGCAGTTGTCGGAATTGACGCGCATCTTCTTGGTCTCTGCGTCAAACTCCAGGCCATTGTTGGCGCACTCGCGCTGGCAGCGGCGGCAGCCGCGGCACAGAGGCGCGCTGACGGTGGGCTTGCCGCTGCTGTGCTGGTCCTTCTTGCCCGCGCGGGAGCCGCAGCCCATGCCGATGTTCTTGATGGTTCCGCCGAAGCCGGTCATCTCGTGGCCCTTGAAGTGGGTCAGGCTGATGAACACGTCCGCATCCATGATGGCGCGGCCGATGTAGGCCTCCTTGACGTACTCGCCGCCCTGCACCGGCACCGCAATGTCGTCCGTGCCCTTCAGGCCGTCGCCGATGAGGATCGGGCAGCCCACGGTCAGCGGCGTGAAGCCGTTCTCCCAGGCGCACTCCAAATGCTCCAGCGCATTTTTGCGGCTACCGGGATACATGGTGTTGCAGTCGGTCAGGAAGGGGTGTCCGCCCATTTCCTTCACCAGATCCGCCACCGCGCGGGCGTAGTTCGGGCGCAGAAAGCTCAGATTGCCCAGCTCGCCGAAGTGCATCTTGATGGCGACAAACTTGCCATCCATGTCAATCTGGCCGATCCCGGCCTTCTCCATCAGCTTCTTCAGCTTGCCCACGAGGCCGCTGCTGCCCACTGCGACGCGAAAATCCGAAAAATAAACCCTCGATTTCTCCATGTGAATCCTCCAGAAAAAATATATAAAAGGGATATGCTACCATTATATTCATTTTATCCCGTCCGCGCAAGTCTTTCCCCTCCGTTACCTACCCCGCCGCCTGTTAAAGCTTTGCAATCTTCCTCCGCGGACGATTGACAGCCGCCCATGGGCATGGTATTATATTCATGTTTTACATATCTATTTAATAGGTATTATAAAAGACACAGGGAGAGATGTATGGCCAATATCGTGGTTGGGATGTCGGGCGGCGTGGACTCCTCGGTGGCCGCGCTGCTGCTGAAGCGCGCCGGGCACAAGGTCACGGGCGTGTTCATGAACAACTGGGAGGAGAAGGACGAGTGCGGCGTGTGCACGTCCGAGCCGGACTGGGCGGACGTGCGCCGGGTGTGCTACGCCATCGGCATCCGCTGTTACAGCGTGAACTTTGCCCGGGAGTACCGGGAGCGTGTGTTTGCCCACTTCCTGGAGGAGTATCGCAGGGGTCGCACGCCGAACCCGGACGTGCTGTGCAACCGGGAGATCAAGTTCGGCGTGTTTCTGGACCTCGCGGAGAAGCTGGGCGCGGACAGGCTGGCCACGGGCCACTTCGCGCGGCTGGACGAATCCGAGGGGGAGTACCGCCTGCTGCGGGCAAGGGACGAGAACAAGGATCAGACCTACTTTCTGTACATGCTGAACCAGCGCGCTCTCTCCAGGGCGATGTTCCCGGTGGGAAATCTCACCAAGGCGGAGATTCGCCAGATCGCCCGGGACTCGGGCCTTCCGGTGAGCGAAAAGAAGGACTCCACCGGGGTGTGCTTCATCGGCGAACGCAACTTCAAGCAGTTTCTCTCCGGCTACCTGCCGGCACAGCCCGGGGACATCGTGACGGTGGACGGCAGGATCGTCGGACGGCACGACGGCCTGATGTACTACACGCCGGGCCAGCGCCGGGGCCTGGGCATCGGCGGCAGTGGAGACGGCAGGCGCTGGTTCGTGGTGGAGAAGGATCTGAAGCGCAACCGGCTGGTCGTGGATCAGGGCGAGGATTCGCCGCTGCTGTTCAGCAACTCCGCCGTTGGCAGCGAATGCACCTGGCTGGCGGGACGTCCGCCGGTTGAAGACGGCGTGCCCCTGCGCTGCCAGGTGCGCCTGCGCCACCGGCAGCCCCTGCAGATCTGCACCATCACACTGAGGGACGGCAACGTGCGCATGGACTTCGATACACCTCAGCGCGCGGTGACGGCGGGTCAGTCCGCAGTGTTCTACGACGGCGAGGTCTGTCTGGGCGGCGCAATCGTGGATTCGGCGGCAAAAATCAACGCAAAGGAGCATGCATACGATGCAGAGCAATCGGACAATTGAAGAGAAATATCAGGCACTGCAGGATTTCCTGCGCGAATTGGGCAGCGTGGCGGTGGCCTTCTCCGGCGGCGTGGATTCCACCTTTCTGCTGCGGGTAGCCCACGACGTTCTGGGCGCGCGCACCATCGCCGTGACGGCCTCCTCCTGCTCCTTCCCGGAGCGGGAGCTGAAGGAGGCGCAGGCCTTCTGCCGGGAGAACGGCGTCGAGCACGTGGTGTGCCGGTCAGAGGAGCTGGACATCGAGGGCTTCCGCAAAAATCCCACGAACCGCTGCTACCTCTGCAAGCACGAGCTCTTCGAGAAGATCTGGGCCATCGCCCGGGAGCGGAACCTCGCCGCGGTGGCGGAGGGCTCCAATCTGGATGACGAGGGCGACTACCGCCCCGGCCTGATCGCGGTCAGGGAGCTGGGCGTAAAGAGTCCGCTGCGGGCGGCGGGACTCAACAAGGCGGACGTCCGCGCGCTCTCGCGGGAGCTGGGGCTTCCAACCTGGAACAAGCAGTCCTTCGCCTGCCTGTCGTCGCGCTTCGTGTACGGCGAGACCATCAGCGAGGAAAAGCTGCACATGGTGGATGCGGCGGAGCAGTACCTACTGGATCTGGGCTTTCATCAGCTGCGCGTGCGCATCCACGGCGACGTGGCCCGCATCGAGCTGCTTCCGGCAGAGTTCGGCAGGTTCATGGAGGAAACTACCCGCCTGAAGGTGTACAAGCGCCTGAAGGAGCTGGGCTTTCACTACGTCACGCTGGATCTGCTCGGCTACCGCACGGGCAGCATGAACGAGGTGCTGGCAGAGAAAACGGATCCGGCCTGAACCCGCATCGCATATTCTGGCAGAGGAGGTGTCTGCATGGACTGGACATTCGTTCAGAAATTCACGCCGATGTACGTGAAGGCGGCGGGACTCACGCTGCGCATCGCGGCGATCGGCATTGTGCTCTCGATGGTGGTGGGCCTGCTGTGTTGCATCGTGCAGAGCCTCCGCGTGCCCGTGCTGCGGCGCATCGCGGCCATCTACATTGAGCTGGCCCGGAACACGCCGCTGCTGGTGCAGCTGTTCTTTCTGTACTTCGGCCTGCCGAAGGTGGGGATCAAGCTGGATTCGGAGTCCTGCGCGATCATCGGCCTGACCTTTCTGGGCGGAGCCTACATGGCGGAGGCGCTGCGCAGCGGCCTGGAGGCGGTGGAGCTCTCCCAGCGGGAGGCCGGCGCCTGCATCGGACTGACAAATCTGCAAAATCTGCGCTACGTGATTCTGCCCCAAGCCCTCGCCACGGCCATCCCGGCGCTGTGCGCCAACGTGATCTTCCTCATCAAGGAGACCAGCGTGTTCAGCGCCGTGGCGCTGGCGGACCTGATGTACGTGGCCAAGGATCTGATCGGCATGTACTATCGCACGGACGAGGCGCTGATGATGCTGGTGGCGGCGTATCTGGTGCTGCTGCTGCCGGTATCGCTGCTGTTTTCCTGGATTGAAAGGAGGCTGCGCTATGCAGGATTTGGGGATACGCGTACTGTTTAAGGGCAAGAACCTGCTGCGCCTGCTGGGCGGTCTGGGAGTGACGCTGGAGCTCTCGGCGGCGTCCATCGCGCTCTCCATCGCCCTGGGGCTGGTGCTGGGCATGGTGATGACGCTCAAGAACCCGCTGATCCGGCTGCTGTGCCGCATCCATCTGGAGATCATCCGCATCGTGCCCCAGCTGGTGCTGCTGTTTCTGTGCTACTTCGGCCTGGCGAAGGCCTTCGACATCCAGATCTCCGGCGAAACTGCGGCGGTGCTGGTGTTCACCTACTGGGGTGCGGGCGAGATGGGCGATCTGGTGCGCGGCGCGCTGACCTCCATCCCCCGGCATCAGATCGAGAGCGGTCAGGCGCTGGGACTTACGAAGCTGCAGATCTACCGCCACATCCTGATCCCCCAGACCCTGCGGCGGCTGATTCCCCAGTCCATCAACTTGGCCACCCGGATGATCAAGACCACGTCGCTGGTGATGCTCATCGGCGTGATCGAGGTACTGAAGGTGGGCCAGCAGATCATCGACGCCTCGCGCTACGATTCGCCCGGCGCGGCGATCTGGATCTACGCGGTGATCTTCTTTCTGTACTTCTTCATCTGCTGGCCCATCTCCCTCCTGGCGCGGAAGCTGGAGGCGAGGTGGCAGAATCAGGAGGGATAGGCTATGGCGGAAAAGCTGTTGGAGCTGCGCAATCTCACCAAGCGCTTCGATCAGGCGCAGATTTTGAACGGAATCACCTTTGACGTGGCCCAGGGCGAGGTCGTGGTGGTCGTCGGGCCTTCGGGCTGCGGCAAGAGCACACTGCTGCGCTGCATCAACGGCCTGGAGCGTATCGATTCGGGCGAAATCCTGCTGCGCGGCGAGGTCATCAGCGGTCAGACGAAGAACCTGCACCGGATTCGCCAGCGCATCGGCATGGTGTTTCAGAGCTACGACCTCTTCCCCCACATGAATGTGATGGAGAACCTGCTGCTGGGCCCCACAAAGGCGCTGGGGCGCGCCCGGGACGCGGTGATCCCCGAGGCCGAGGCCGCGCTGAGGCGCGTGGGGCTGCTGGAAAAGCGCGACGCCCTACCCCGCCAGCTCTCCGGCGGTCAGAAGCAGCGCGTGGCCATCGTGCGGGCGCTGCTGATGCACCCGGAGATGCTGCTGCTGGACGAGATCACCGCCGCGCTGGACCCCGAGATGGTGCGCGAGGTGCTGGGCGTGGTGCTGGACCTCGCCCGCGACGGCATGACCATGCTCATCGTCACCCACGAGATGCGCTTCGCCGAGGCCGCAGCAGATCGCGTGATCTTTCTGGAGGGCGGCAGCATCGTGGAGGAGGGCGCGCCCCGGGAGTTCTTCCACAACCCCAAGACCGACCGCGCCCGCCAGTTTCTGGAATCCTTCGACTACGCGGCAAAGTAAGAAAATTGTTAACTCTTGCCAACACCCCTTGACGAAATCGGGGAAATGGCATATAATCACATCAATCCGATAGGAAATACGGATTAAATAAGGAGGGAAGAACAATGAAGCAGGCGATGATGTGCATGTGTTGTCCACTTCGGCGTTCATCTCTCCGAAGTCTTTTCGTCGTGCACATGGCATGATGGAAAACCCTCCGCGGTGGGATGAGCGCAGGCTCGTCCCACTTTTTTGTGCACGAAACGGCAGAGCAAATCCGGAAAGGGTGTGGTCGCGGCATGAAATACCGCAATCCGATGCGGGCGACCGACGAATGTCGGCGCTGCGAATGAAGAAATGGATTCTGACATAGATTGACAACCGGCCCGAAAGCTTCGGGCATCGTATGAAAGTGAGGAAACAAAAATGAAGCGTTTTGCAAAGATCATCGCACTGGCTCTGGCATTGGCACTGGCACTGACGACCGTCGCGCTGGCGGACTCCACCGCGCGCACGCTGGATGAAATCAAGGAGAGCGGCTCCATCGTGATCGGCGTGTTCTCCGACAAGAAGCCCTTCGGCTACGTGGACGAAAACGGCGAATACCAGGGCTACGACGTCTATCTGGCACGTCGTCTGGCGGAGGATCTGGGCGTGGAGCTGGAGCTGGTCTCCGTGGACGCCCCGAACCGCGTGGAGTACCTGCAGTCCGCGAAGGTGGACGTCATCCTGGCGAACTTCACCGTGACAGCCGAGCGCGCCGAGGTCGTTGATTTCGCGCTGCCCTACATGAAGGTGGCCCTGGGCGTGGTCTCCCCCGACGATGCGCTGATCACCGACGTGGCGCAGCTGCGCGGCAAGACCCTGATCGTCAGCAAGGGCACCACCGCCGAGACCTACTTCACCGAGAATGAGCCCGAGGTGCAGCTGCTGAAGTTCGACACCTACACCGAGGCCTACAACGCCCTGCTGGATGGCCGCAGCGACGCGCTCTCCACCGACAACACCGAGGTTCTGGCCTGGGCGCTGGAGAATCCGGGCTTCAGCGTTGGTGTGGACACCCTGGGCAGCCTGGACGCCATCGCGCCCGCCGTGCAGAAGGGCAACGAGAGCCTGCTGAGCTGGATCAACGAGGAGATCGTGGCCCTGGGCGCGGAGAACTTCTTTCACGCCGACTATGACGCGACCCTGAAGGACGTCTACGGCGAGGCCGCAAATGCCGACAGCCTGGTTGTCGAGGGCGGTGTGATCGAGTAAGCAACCCACGGCATGACAAAGCGCCGCTTCCCAACGGAAGCGGCGCTCCTTGTATGCACTTTTCAGGCTTCGCCCAGATAGGCCTTGCGGACGCGATCGTCCTCGGCCAGCTCGTGCGCATCGCCGGACATGGAGATCGTGCCGGTTTCCAGCACGTAGGCGCGATGGGCGATGGACAGCGCCATGCGGGCGTTCTGTTCCACCAGCAGAATCGTGGTTCCGGCCTTGTTCAGCTCCTTGACGATGTCAAAGATCTGCTCCACCAGAATCGGCGCGAGACCCATGGAGGGCTCGTCCAGCATCAGCAGCTTGGGCTTGCTCATCAGTGCGCGACCCATCGCCAGCATCTGCTGCTCGCCGCCGGATAGCGTGCCCGCAACCTGCTTGTACCTCTCCTTCAAGCGGGGGAAGCGCTCATAGACGTTTGCGAGTCCGGGCTCGATCTCGCTTGCCGCACGGGTATAGCCGCCCATCTCCAGGTTTTCCTGCACGGTCATCTGCAAAAACACGCGGCGTCCCTCCGGGCACAGCGCGAGGCCGTGGGAGACGATCTTGTTCGCGGGCACGCCCACAATGCTCTTGCCCTCGAACTCGATGGTTCCGGTCTTGGGCTTCAGCAGACCCGACACGGTGTTCAGCGTGGTGGACTTGCCCGCGCCGTTTGCGCCGATCAGGGTGACGATCTCGCCCTCATTGACCTCGAAGGATACGCCCTTGATGGCGTGAATGCTGCCATAATAGACGTGGATGTTATCAACTCTCAGCAGGCTCATGCGTCCGCCTCCTTCTGCTTGCCCAGATAGGCCTCGACGACCACCGGATTCTTCTGGATCTCCTCCGGCGTGCCCTTGGCGATCAGGCGGCCGTAGTTCAGCACGGCAATGCCCTCGCAGATGCCCATGACCAGCTTCATGTCGTGCTCGATCAGCATCACGGCGATCTGGAAGGTGTCGCGAATCTTGCGGATGTTGGCCATCAGCTCCGCCGTCTCGGAGGGGTTCATGCCCGCGGCGGGCTCGTCCAGCAGCAAGAGCTTCGGCCCGGTGGCCAGCGCGCGCACGATCTCCAGGCGGCGCTGCGCGCCGTAGGGCAGCGAGCCCGCGGTGTGGTTCGCCAGATCCTGCATGTCGAAGATGGACAGCAGCTCCAGCGCGCGCTCATGCATCCGCTTTTCGTTCTTCCAGTAGCTGGGCAGGCGCAGAATGCCGCTCACGGTGGAATACTTCATGGAGTTGTGCAGGCCGATCTTCACGTTGTCCTCCACCGACAGGGTGGAAAACAGGCGGATGTTCTGGAAGGTGCGGGCGATGCCGGCGCGGTTGACCTGCACGGTGTTCATGCCGGAGGTCTCCTTGCCGTTGAAGAGGATCGTGCCGCTGGTGGGGTGATAGACCTTGGTCAGCAGGTTGAAGATCGTGGTCTTGCCCGCACCGTTGGGGCCGATCAGGCCGGCGATCTCCGTCTTGCCGATGGTCAGGTTGAAGTCGTCCACGGCCTTCAGGCCGCCGAACTCGATGCCCAGATGGCGGCACTCCAGCACGGGCGTGGCGTTCAGGTCGCGCTCCGGGATGATGCCCTGACTGGGAATCGGAACCATTCTCGTCTTCTGCTCAGACATCGTCAAACGCCTCCTTCGCTCTCGTTGTCCGCGCCCTTGCCGCGGCGCAGCTTCTCCATAAGGCTCTCCCGCAGCTGCTTGAAGCGCGGGTTGTTGGTGGTCAGCATCACCAGGATCAGCACGATGGCGTAGATCAGCATGCGGTAGTCATTGAACGCACGCAGCAGCTCGGGGAGCACCGTCAAGAGCGTCGCAGCGATGATGGAGCCGCGGATGTTGCCGATGCCGCCCAGCACCACGAACACCAATACCAGAATGGAGGTGTCGAACTTGAACTTGCTGGCCGTGACCGTGGAGTAGTTCAGCGAGTACAGCGCGCCCGCCATGCCCGCCAGCGCAGCCGAGATCACGAAGGCCATCATCTTGTACTTGGTCACGCCGATGCCCACGGACTCCGCCGCAATGCGGTTGTCGCGGATGGCCATGATGGCGCGTCCGGAGCGGCTGTTGATCAGGTTCAGCACCACGATCAGGCTGAAGATGATCAGCACAAAGCCCATGGTGAAGGTGGCAAGCTTGGTGGAGACCGTCGCGCCCTGGGGGCCGTTGATGAGCACCTGGAAGGGAATGCCCTCCGCAGTGCGGGCCGCATCCTGTACGACGGGGGTGTTGAAGGACATGCGCAGGGCGCTGCCGTCCAGCGCGACGTACAGACAGTTGATGACGTTGCGGATGATCTCGCCGAAGGCCAGGGTCACGATGGCCAGATAGTCGCCGCGCAGGCGCAGCACCGGCACGCCGATGATCACGCCGGCCACCGCCGCCATGAGGCCGCCCACGATCATGGCCAGGATCAGCCGCAGCGTGGGGCTGGGCACGCCGCCCTCCAGGCAGGCCGCCGCCACCACGCCGGTGAAAGCGCCCACGCTCATGAAGCCCGCGTGGCCCAGGCACAGCTCGCCGGAGATGCCCACGACCAGGTTCAGGGAGACCGCCATGACGATGTAGACGCAGATCGGAACCAGCTGGCCCTTCATGGATCGGGTCAGCACGCCCGCGTTCTGCAGGATCGTCATCACAATGAATGCAACAATGACCAGCGCGTAGGTGATGGCATTGTTGATGAAGGTTTTGCTCATCTTTTTCATACGATCACCTTACACTTTCTCATTGACCTTCTTGCCCAGCAAGCCGGTGGGCTTGACCAGCAGCATGATAATCAGGATCAGAAACACGATGGCGTCGCCCAGCTCGGTGGAGATGTAGGCCTTGCCGAAGATCTCGATCAGGCCCAGCAGGATGCCGCCCAGCATGGCGCCGGGGATGGAGCCGATGCCGCCGAACACCGCGGCGGTGAAGGCCTTGATGCCCGGCATGGAGCCGGTGGTGGGCTGGAGCACCGGATAGGCGGAGCAGAGCAGCACGCCGGCGATGGCCGCCAGCGCGGAGCCGATGGCGAAGGTGATGGAGATGGTGAAGTTCACGTCCACGCCCATCAGCTGCGCCGCTCCCTTGTCCTCGGAGACCGCGCGCATGGCCTTGCCCATCTTCGTGCGGGAGGTGAACAGCGTCAGCGCGACCATGATGATGATGCAGCACAGCACGGTGATGATGGCCTCGTCGGAGATCAGCAGCGCGCCGTCAAAGAGGCGGATGGAGCCGATGTTCACCAGCGAATTGAAGCTCTTCGGGTTGGAGCCCCAGATCAGCTGCGCGGAGTTCTGCAAAAGATAGCTCACGCCGATGGCGGTGATCAGCACCGCAAGCTTCGGCGCTTCGCGCAGCGGCTTGTACGCCATGCGCTCGATCAGCATGCCCAGCACGGTGCAGACGAACATGGCCGCAACGATGGACACGATTGCCGGCATCCCCAGATACTGGGTCACACAGAAGGAAATATACGCGCCGACCATGATGACATCGCCGTGGGCAAAGTTCAGCATCTTAGCGATGCCGTAAACCATGGTATAGCCCAAGGCGATGATGGCGTACACGCTTCCCAAACTGATTCCGTTGATCAGATAGGACAAAAAGACCATGTAACATCCACCCCGTTCAAAAGTTTCTTATCTACTGATTATACCTGTATACTGTTAAAAGAGAAAGGGAGAACGCCCCTCTCGGCGACATTCTCCCCTCAGAAATTCTACTTTCTGCGCATCTTTCGGCAGAATTACATGCCGACGTACACGCCGTTCTGGATCACGACCGCCTTGGGGGTCTTGGTGACCTCGCCGTTGGCTTCCCAATCCATCTCGCCGGTCAGGCCGGAGACGGTGATCTCGGGCATGACGCTGACCAGGATCTCGCAGGCGTCCTCGGTGGAGGTGTCGCCGGTGATGCCGCCCTGCAGGGAGGCCTCATACAGCGCGTAGACCGCGTCGTAGCCGTCCGCAGAGAACTGGGTGGGAACGTCGGTGTAGGCAGCCTGATAGGCGGCGACGAAGGTCTGGGTGCGCTCGTCCTCGGCGTCAGCCGCGAAGGGGGTCAGCAGCATCAGGCCCTCGGCCAGGGAGGTGTCGAAGCCTTCCATGGTCAGGATGCCGTCCATGCCGTC
>CAMBWJ010000005.1 GCA_945871545.1 uncultured Clostridia bacterium
TTCTCAAAGGGATAGTGCCACTGCGCGAAGGGCATGGAGCCGGAATCGTACCAGCAGTCGATGACCTCGGGCGTGCGGTGCATCTCCTTTCCGCACTTCGGGCAGGTGATGGTCACCGCGTCGATGTAGGGGCGGTGCAGCTCGATGTTGGGGTCGACGTTGTCGCCCAGCTCGATCAGCTCCTGACGGGAGCCGATGACGTGCTGGTGGCCGCACTCGCAGACCCACACCGGCAGGGGCGTGCCCCAGTAGCGCTCGCGGGAGAGCGCCCAGTCGATGACGTTGTCCAGGAAGTTGCCGAAGCGGCCGTCCTTGATGTTCTCGGGCATCCAGTTGATGGTCTGGTTGTTGGCCATCAGCTCGTCGTGCACGGCGGTCATCTTGATGAACCAGCCGCCGCGTGCGTAGTAGATCAGCGGGGTGTCGCAGCGCCAGCAGAAGGGATAGTCATGCTCGAATACCGGCGCGGAGACCAGCTTGCCTTCGCGCTCCAGCTGCTCCAGGATGATGGGATCGGCCTTCTTGACGAAGGTGCCCGCCCAGGGGGTCTCCTTGCTCATCTCGCCGCGGGGCGTGACCAGCTGGAGCATGGGGATGTCGTTGTCGCGGCCGACGCGCGCGTCGTCCTCACCGAAGGCGGGGGCGATGTGCACGATGCCGGTACCGTCGGACATGGTGACGTAGCCGTCGGCGATGACCTGCCAGGCGTTGCCCGCGTTGGGCACGTTGCCCAGCGCCGCCACCTGGAAGTCGAACAGCGGCTCATATTTGATTCCCACCAGCTCGCGGCCGGGGAAGGTGGTCTTGTTGGCGACCTCAACGCCCTCGCCCAGAACCTTCTCGATCAGCGCGTCGCCCATGATGACGGTGCGGCCCTCGTAGTCGAATTTGGCGTAGGTCTCGTCGGGGTTGACGCACAGCGCCACGTTGCTGGGCAGGGTCCAGGGCGTGGTGGTCCATGCGTAGATGTAGGTGTTCTCCTGATCCTTCACCTTGAAGCGCACCACGGCGGAGCGTTCCTTCACCAGCTTGTAGCCCTGGGAGACCTCGTGGCTGGAGAGGGCGGTGCCGCAGCGGGGGCAGTAGGGAACGATCTTGTGGCCCTTGTACAGCAGGCCCTTCTTGCTGATCTCCTTCAGGCTCCACCACTCGGATTCGATGTAGTTGTCCTCGTAGGTGACGTAGGGGTTCTCCATGTCACACCAGAAGCCAACGCGGTCGGACATCTCCTCCCACATGCCCTTGTACTTCCACACGGATTCCTTGCACTTCCTGATGAAGGGCTCCAGGCCGTACTGCTCGATCTGCTCCTTGCCGTCCAGACCCAGCTGCTTTTCAACCTCCAGCTCGACGGGCAGGCCGTGGGTGTCCCAGCCGGCCTTGCGCAGCACGTTCTTGCCCTTCATGGTCTGATAGCGCGGGATCAGATCCTTGATGGCGCGGGTCTCGATGTGGCCGATGTGGGGCTTGCCGTTGGCCGTCGGCGGGCCGTCAAAGAAGGTGAAGGTGTCCTGACCCTTGCGCAGGTCGACGCTCTTTTTGAAGATCTCGTTTTCTTTCCAGAACTTCAGAACCTCCTTCTCGCGGGCAAGGAAGTCCATCGAGGTGGAAACTTTCTCAAACATGCTGCACTCCTCCAAAATAAAATTCGCCCTCATCCCTTTGGGACGAAGGCGCTTCGCGGTACCACCCAAATTGGCGCGGGGAAACCGCACCCACTTGATTTGTTGCTGTAACGGGCGCTCCCGGCGAAGCCTACTGACCGATCGGCGTTCGGTTCGCTGCTCCGAGGCGATTCCCTGTGGATGCTCCCGTCCGGACTTGCACCAGTCTCCGGCTCGCTGCGCGAAAGCGCGTCCCAGGCGTTCCTCATCAAGGCATAGATAATTACCATAGTATTATAGCCGTTTTGGGAGAGCTTGTAAAGCCCTCCCCGGGATTTTTAACGGGACAAATTCCCCTTCCGCCCGGAAAAACAAAGATGCCGGGCGCGGATGCGTCCGACAGGCTCGGTTCCGTATGGATGAATCAGCGGCGGCGCAGCAGTGAGGACAGCCTGCGGCGCGCACCCTGCTGGGCGCGCTCGGCCTCCTTCAGCGCGCGGGCGTACTTGGCATTCTCCGGCTGCTGGTGGGCGGCGACGGAAAGATAGATCAGCGCCTTCTTCACGTCGCTGGTCTTCATCAGCACCGCGCCGAAGAGGTAGTTCCACTCCGCGCAGCGGGTGGCGATGTCCATCAGCATGCGCCGGGCCAGGGGATACTGACCGCCGTCGATCAGCTCCTCGATGCGCCTGAGCGCACGCTCCTCCGACTCTGCGTCGGCGAGCTGCTGCGGCTCCTTCAGGCAGGCGCGGTAGGCGGCGTTGATCTCCGCCATCTTCTCGTTGGCCCAGTCGCGCTCCGGCCCCTCCATGAAGCGATCCGGGTGCCAGCGCCGCGCCAGCGCGCGATACGCCGCGCGGATCTCCGCCTTGGTTGCCGTCGGCGGTACATTGAGCACGGAATATGCGTTCACAGAATTCACCTCAGCAATAAGCTATTCGTGCACTCGGGATTCAATACTGATTATAGAGAAAAAACCGCACACTGTCAAGTTTTGAACCTTTCGGGCCTCTGTTTTCTGAAAATATTTCAATTTCATTGCGCAGATGTACGAAAAATACGAAACAGTGAACATTCCCGCCATTCCTTTACTTGCCACGGATTCTGGCGTAAAATGGATTTACTATTGTGGTAATTTGTCACTACCCGTCGAATCATAGAAGGATGTGCTGAACTTGCAGAAGCGGGAACCGGTGCGCAGGCGCTCAAAGCGCCGCCGGATGAGCTACAATGCCCGTACGCGGCTGTGGCTTGTTTTGTGCTACCCGGTCGGCCTGACCCGCATGTGGCGCAGCCGCTGCAATTGGAAGCTCAGCACAAAGTACCTCATCTCCAGCATCGCGCTGGTGGTGCTGGCGGCGGTGCTCCTTGCGCCCGCGCCGCAGAACGTGCACAGGGGCAGCATCGAGCTCTACGGCGAGGATCCGGAGGTCGAGGTCTACGGCCCGGTGCTCCCGCAGAATTACGTGATGACCGCCTCGGGTGCCGCGGGCCAGTCCGTCATCATCCGCAACGAGGACATCGTGGACGACACCTTCTACGTCTACGCAAGCAAGAGCGGCAAGGGCTATCATCTCAAATCCTGCGAGTACTACTATGACGGTTCGCAGAAGCTGACGGTGTACGAGGCCTACTACATGGGATACAGGGCGTGCAGCAGCTGCAATCCCCCGATCTACACCGGCGGCGTGAGTCAGTAAATTGATTTCGATCGAATCCCCTTCGCAGACAGGAGCGAGGGGGATTTTTTTGCCCGCGCCTCTCCCCTTCCCCGCATAATCCCCTGCGAAATCGCCCGTCCCGGCGTATAATTCGGCGCGCAAAGCGCGGCTTTCGGACGGAATCTGTTTCCCCCCGGCTCCCCTTCTGCTACAATACAGGCACACCGGGCGATGCAAGCGCATCTCCGGCGGGAACAAAGGAACAAACGACCGATCCTGAGGGAAGGGAGTGGGAAACATGAAGAAGATTACGAAGTTTGTAGTTCTGGGAATTGTGGCGCTGCTGGTGGTGATTCTGGCGGCGGACAGCTTTGCGACGGTACCGGTGGGCTCCACGGGCATCCTGCTCACCTTCGGCAAGGTGGAGGACGGCAAGGCGCTCTCCGAGGGCCTGCACATCAAGCTCCCGCTGGTGCAGCGCATCGTATCCATGGACAACCGGGTCAAGAAGCTGGAGTTGAACACCGAGGCCTTTTCCAAGGACATTCAGACGGTGTCGGCCACGCTGGCGGTGAACTACCGCCTGCAGGCGGAGAAGTCCTTCGCCATCTACAAGACCCACGGCACCCAGTACGAGCAGAACATCATCGTGCCGGCGGCCCACGAGGTGCTCAAGTCGGTGTGCGCCCAGTACACCGCCGAGGAGCTGATCTCCAAGCGCGCCGAGTCCTCCGACATGATGCGCGACGAGCTGGACGCGAAGCTCAGCGGCATGGGCATCACCGTGACCGACTTCAACATCATCGACTTCGACTTCTCCGACGAGTTCATCAACGCGGTGGAGGCCAAGCAGGTGGCCGAGCAGGTCAAGAAGAAGGCCGCCACGGAGAATGAGACGGCCATCGCCCAGGCCGAGCGCGAGAAGCAGGTCTCCATCAAGCAGTCCGAGGCCGAGGCGGAGCGCGTGCGCATCGAGGCCGAGGCCCAGGCGCAGAGCACGCTGATCGCGGCTCAGGCCCAGGCGGATGCGGCGAAGCTGGCCGCCGACGCGGAGGCCTACCGCATGCAGAACGAGGGCAAGTACGTCACCAGCTCGCTGATCGACAAGATCCTCGCCGAGAACTGGGACGGCAAGCTGCCCAATGTGGTCGGCGGCGACATGAAGGGCATCCTGAACGTGGATTCCCTGCTGGATGAAGGCGAAACTGAATAAAGGACACAAAAGTGCGGCAGAGCTTGAATGCTCTGCCGCAATCATGTTTTGGAAGGGGCGGAAACTGGCTTGCACTCCCCCGCCCACATTATTCCAGCTCCGCGACCGCCTCGCTCAGCTCCTCCCAGATTTCGTAGAGCTCGTCCAGTCGCTGCTGCGCCGCGCGGTGATCCTTCGCCACCTGCTGGGCGAGGTTCGCGTCCTTGTACGTCTCCGGGTCGCCCATCTGCGCCTCCAGATTGGCGATCTCCTCCTCGGTGCGGGCAACGTCCTCCTCGGCATTCTTCATCTTCAGGCGCAGCGCCTTCTCACTCTCCTTGGCAAGGCGCGCCTTGCGCTTCTCCTTGTCGATCTGGGTTCTGGTCTTGCCGCCGTAGGCTTCCTCCTCGATCCCGGCCTCCTCCAGGCGCTTCTTTTCAAGGTAATCGTCGTAATTGCCGATGTACTCCTTCGCGCCCTCGGGGGTCATCTCCACCACGCGGTTGGCCACGCGGTTGATGAAGTAGCGGTCGTGGCTGACGGTGAGGATCGTGCCGTCGAAGTCCTCCAGCGCGCCCTCCAGCACCTCGCGGCTGTCCATGTCCAGGTGGTTGGTGGGCTCGTCCATCAGCAGGAAGTTGTCGTGGCGCAGCATCAGCTTCGCCAGCGAAACCCGGCCCTTCTCGCCGCCCGACAGCGTGCGGATGGGCTGGAACACGTCGTCGCCGGTGAGCAGGAACAGCGCGAGCACACCGCGCACCCGGTCGATCTCCAGCCGGGGGAAGTCATCCCAGATTTCGTTCAGGATGTCCTTGTCGGGGTGCAGCTTGGTCTGGTGCTGCTCGTAGTAGCCCAGATCGACATTCGAGCCGTAGACCACCGTGCCATTGTCGGGGGGAAGCTGGCGGGCGATGATGTTCAGCAGTGTGGACTTGCCCACGCCGTTGGGGCCGATGATGGCCACGCGGTCGCCCGCGCGCAGGTGCAGGTTGAAGTTCTCGAACAGCGTGCGGCCCTCGAAGCCCTTGCGCAGATCCTTCACCATCAGCACGTCGTCGCCGGTGCGGCGGCGCGCCTCGAAGCTGAAGCGCACCTTCTGCTCGCTCTGGGGCTTTTCCAGGCGCTCCATCTTTTCCAGACGCTTCTCCCGGCTCTCCGCCGCCTTGATGGACTTCTCCCGGTTGTACATGCGGTAGCGCTGGATGATGGCCTCCTGCCGGGCGATCTCCGCCTGCTGCAGCTTGTACTCCTTCATCTGGCGCTCCAGATCGGCGCGGCGCTTTACGGAGAACTGGTCGTAGTTGCCCTCGTACTGGGTGAGCCTGCGCAGCGAAATCTCCGCCATGCAGTCGCACACGGCGTTGAGGAAGTAGCGGTCGTGGCTGATCACCAGCACCGTGCCCTTATACTTCTTCAGCGTCTCCTCCAGCCACTGCGTCGCCTGAAGATCCAGATGGTTCGTCGGCTCGTCCAGCAGCAGCAGGTCCGGCTGGGTCAGCAGCAGCCGTGCAAGGCACAGGCGGGTCTTTTCGCCGCCGGAGAGCACCCGCGCGGGCTGATCCTCGCGGCCCTTGGCAAAGCCCAGACCTGCCAGCACGCCCTGAATGCGGCTGGGCCACTCGTAGCCGCCGGAGGCCTCGAAGCGGTCCAGCAGGTTGGAATAGCTGCGGCTCAGGCGGGCGTATTCCTCCGCGTCCTCGTGCTTCTCGGCCATCTCGGCCTCCAGCGCGCGCAGGCGTTGCTCCATCTCCTTCAGGGGATCAAACACGCGCTCCAGCTCCTGCTGCACAGTGAGGTCGCTCTGGATGTCGGCCTCCTGCGTGAGCAGCCCCACCCGCGCACCCTTGACGATGGAGATGCTGCCCTCGTCCGGCTCCATCGCGCCGGAGATCAGCCGAAACAGCGTGGACTTGCCCGTGCCGTTCGCGCCAACCAGCCCCATGCGGCTGCCCGCCTGGAGCGTGAGGTTGACGTCCTTCAGCACGGTGTTCATCGCGAAGGACTTGGTGACGTTTTGTACGGTCAAAAGTATCATGTCGTTAACTCCGATGGAGAATTATTCCGCCCACCAGCGGCCGCTTGCGCCGCAGGGGAGCACGCCGCCGCAGGTCACGGGCAGCACGATCTCGTCCGCCGCGACCCGTCCGCCGTGGGTGCGGCCCACGGTCATGGTCAGCATGTTGTTCAGCACCGCGGGCTGCAGGCCGGTGGTGTAGCTGTTGATGAGCATGAACAGCGCGTCGTCGGCAAGCACCTTCTCGCAGGCGCTCACCAGACCGAACAGCTCGTTTTCCAGCTTCCACACCTCGCCGCCCGGGCCGCGTCCGTAGCTGGGGGGATCCATCAGGATGCCCTCGTAGCGGTTGCCCCGGCGCTCCTCGCGCTGCACGAACTTCAGCGCGTCGTCGATGATCCAGCGCACGCTGGTCTCGTCGATGCCGGAGAGCTTGCGGTTCTCGCCCGCCCACTGCACCATGCCCTTGGCGGCGTCCACGTGGGTGACCTTCGCGCCCGCCGCCGCGCAGGCGCAGGTCGCGCCGCCGGTGTAGCCGAAGAGGTTCAGCACGCGGATCGGGCGGCCCGCCTTGCGTATCAGGCCCGCCATCCAGTCCCAGTTCACCGCCTGCTCCGGGAACAGGCCGGTGTGCTTGAATCCGGTGGGGCGCACGTAGAATTCCAGCTCGCCGTACTTCACGCTCCAGCGCTCCGGCAGCCTTTTGAAGAATTCCCACTCGCCGCCGCCCCTGGTGGATCGGTGGTAGTGGGCGTCCGCCTTCGTCCACAGACCGGGCTTCTGCTTCGGCCAGATCGCCTGGGGATCGGGACGGCGCAGGATGATGTCCTTCCAGCGCTCCAGCTTTTCGCCGTCGCCGGTATCGATGACCTCGTAATCCTTCCATTCGGAGGCAATATACATAGATACACACACCTTTCTAGTTTATAGTATACCGCCTTTTTTCACTTGAATCAACGGATTTCATATAAAATACGGCGAATCCCCGCACGTTGTAAAAACGCACGGGGGATTCGCCAGTACAGGTTCTGCTCTGCACAGCCTGCCTTCGATATGGCCCACCCTTGAAGAAGCTGCGGACGATTTTGCGATCCGTCATCCTGCGTCCACTCTTGGGCGCGTAAGCACGAATTCCTGCACCGGGCTTCCGAATTCCTCCGTCAGCCTGCCCTCGACGAAGCCCAGATGGCGGTAGAACGCCCGGGCAGCGCGGCCCTCCGGCACGCCCTCGCGGTAGGTGGTTACGGTCACATTCCTGTCCGTGTCCAGAAAGGTGAACATGTGGCGCACCAGCTTCTCCGCAATGTGCTGCCTGCGGAATCCCGGATCGACCGCGAGGAAGCACAGCATGCTTTCTTCCCTCGAAAACAGCAGTGCGCCGACGATTCTTCCGTCGCACCTTGCGCAGAGCGCGGCATTTCTTTCCATGAAGCCGAGCACGGTGCTTCTGTGCTCCGCAAGGGCCTCCGGGGTTTCCAGTCCGGGGAAGGCCCCCTTCACCTGATCCACCAGCGCCATCCAGCGGTCGATGTCGCAGGGATGGGCAAGGGAAATTTCCATGTCATGCACCGGGCAGCGCCTCTGTTTCGGGAAATTGGTGGCGGTTCCCCGGCTGGATCACCAGCTCCGCAGGAACGCCGGCCCTTTGCAGCAGGTCATACAATTGCTCCGCCATGGGCAGACAGTCCTCGTCCTCCGAACCGCAGCGGATTTTCAACGAGATTCCCTTCTGCCGGATGGCGTCGATCAGCTCCTTGGCATGGTTTTCCAGCATGGGAATCCAGGGGCTCTGCAGAACCAGCGTGTCGCAGCGCGCGGGCGAAATTGCGATTGCCCGCAGCAGCATGTCGCAGCCCGCAGAAAAGCCGCCGCAGACGATGCGATCAAAGCCCGCATGCTGCATTTTCTCGATTGCATCCGCCACCGGGAGATAGGAGGTCATGTCGTAGCTCCAGCGGTAGGTTCCGAATCCGTCCGGCTCGGCGCTCTGAATGGTCTCCAACTGCCATTCTGAATCGAGCAGCGGTCGCCAATCCTCGCGGGCGATCTGCGCGTTCTGGGTGTTTCCGTGCACCGCGAGGAACAATTTGTCGGACGTCCGGCCCTTCCAGCTGAAAACAGCCTTGCTTGCCGACGCGGCTTCCGCGTAGCGCGCGTCGGAGAGGGCCTTCAGCGCATGGAATGCGGGGTCATCCTGCAGCGCTGCGAGATCGTCGTCCTCCAGCACCTCCGGACGGTACCACCAGCCGTTTTCGCGGATGGCCAGATTCAGCCAGTCCAACGCGCGCGCAGGTTGGCCGTCTCCGCCCGCCAGACAGGAGAGGAAATACAGCGCCTGCGGGCCGAAGTCCCCGGGGTTTCGCTCATATTTTTCCTGCAGAAAGCGGTACGCCGCCGCGTAGCCCTCCTCCGCGATGGCCAGGGTTTCCTCCAAAATATCATTCTCTCTTCTCAAATTCAATGATAATCTCCTCTTTCCAGTCGGTATGTCGTTTGTGCAGATTGCGGCAGTTGTTTTTCATAATACATCATCCCCTCTCAATGGACTTATGAAAATGCCGAAGCACGTTCATGCGAACTGGAAATGGCCATGGATTTCACATTGCCTCATCGAGCCGATTTACCGTGCAGCCCTTCTTTGCATAATAATCCAGCATCTCGTCAATCTTCTTCAGATCGTAGCTGGTGATGCAGTCGGACAGCACGTGCACGGCATAGCCCGCCTTGGCCATGTTGTAGCAGGTGGACTTGACGCAGGCGGTGGCGTCGGCCCCGGCGATGTAGAATTCGGTGAGGCCCTTCGCCTGAATGAAGGCGGCGAATTCCTCGCTGGTCAGCGCGTTGCTCTTGGTCTTGGTGAAGATGTTTCCGGAGACAAGCTTCAGCTCCGGGACGAACTCCGCACCGCGCGTATCGGGCTTGAAGGTTCTGGTTCCGGCAGACAGGTTGTGGTGCCGGATGTAGACGATTTCCATGCCTTGCCCAACGGCCCAGTCGACGGCCCGGTTGACCCCATCGATGATCCCCTTGTAGTTCTTTGTGATGTCATTCTGAAGGTCGATCACAACCAGTGCCCTGTTGTTCATCGTTTTTCCACCTCACAGCGCAAGCTCCAGCACCTGCATGTCCTTCAAATCCGGCTCATCGAACTGCACCCCGGCGTAGCCCTCGTCCAGGAAGAAGTCCTCGCGGGTGAAGCTGTACTTAAAGCCGAAGCGCTCGTAGAAGGGCATGAGCTCCTGGGACGTGCCCACCAGCATGCGCTTGCAGCGGGGCTGGTACAGGCGGATCAGGTGCTTGACCAGCCGGGAGGCGCAGCCCTTATTCCGCATGCCGGGCGCGGTGGCGAGGTTGTACAGCTCGCATACCTGCTCGTCCACCTGGCCCACCACCGCCACGGACGCGGCCTGACCGTTGATCATCAGCACGTACATTTCGCCCTTTTCAAGATAGCGGTCAATCATTTTCTCACTTGGATCAGCCTCCAGCAGCAGCGGCAGGTAGGCCTTCTTGCCCGCGGAGATCTTGCGCACCTCCAGCGGGGCCAGTTCGCCCGTCTTCCAGTGCCTGCGGCACAGCGCCACGTAGCTCTCGTTGCCGCCCAGCACGATCTGCTCGCCCTCGCGCGCCACCTTGCCGTCCACCACGCGGGCGTTGCAGGTGGCCTTGCGGCCGCACCAGCACACCGTCTTGATTTCCTCGATGGTGTCCGCCCAGGCCATCAGCCAGGTGCTTCCCTCAAAAAGTTCGCCCCGGAAGTCCGCGCGCAGGCCGTAGCAGATCACCGGGATGTTCATTTCATCCACAATCTGCACCAGCTGCGCCACCTGCTCCTTCTTCAGGAACTGGGCCTCGTCCACAATGATGCAGTTGTAGGCGGAGAGATCCACATTTTCCAGCTCCTCCATGTAGATGCAGGGCGCGCTCAGGCCGCTGCGGGAGCCCACGATGCGCTCGCCGTCGCGGTTGTCCAGCCGGGGCTTCACCATCAGCGCGTTCTGACCGCGCTCGTGGTAGTTGTACTGCACCATGATGGCGTTCGCCGTCTTGGAGGAACCCATCGCGCCGTAGCGGAAGTAGAGCTTTGCCATGTCAAATGTACTCCTTTTGCGAAAATACCTAACATATTCGCTGCACGGGGGGAAACTTCCTGCCGAACGCGGCGTTAATCTTGCCATGGAGCGGGATTTCGGGTAAAATGGGTGCAGCAAGGAGGGGATTTCCATGAAAATCGCGGGCGTCATCGCCGAATACAATCCCTTTCACAAGGGCCACGCCCACCACCTGAAGGAGACCCGGCGGATGGGAGGCTGCGATTATGTCGTGGTCTGCATGGATGGCAGCTTCACCCAGCGGGGGGAACCGGCCTGCATGGACAAGTGGGCGCGGGCGCGGATTGCACTGAAATACGGGGCGGACGCGGTGTTCGAGCTGCCCGCGCTGTGGGCCTTGCAGCCTGCGGACGGCTTCGCCCGGGGCGGTGTGGCGGTGCTGGGGGAGCTGGGCTGCGACATGCTCTCCTTCGGAAGCGAGGAAACCGACATAAATCTACTGAAAACCCTTGCGGAAATGGGAGAAAATGAGCCGGAAGCGCTGCGTGATGCGCTGCGGAGGGGACTGGAGGCGGGCAAGTCCCACGCCCGGGCGCGGGGCGAGGCGCTGTCCATGCTGCTGGGCGTGGACGCGGAGAAGCTGAATTCGCCGAATCTGATCCTTGCAGCGCAGTATTTGCGGGAAATCGGGGCGCAAAATCTGAAAATGCAGCCCCTGCCGGTCGCGCGCATCGGGAATTATCACGATGAAACCCTGGGTGCGTTCGCCTCGGCCACGGCCATCCGTGCAGCGATTTCTGATGGGAAAATGGACGAAGCGCTGAACTGCGTGCCGGAGCCTGCCCGGGAGGAGCTGCGCCGCGCGGGGCATATGCACCCCATGGACGACCTGCTTTTGCATGCATTGCGGGGCATGTCGCCGGAGGAAATCGCGGAAATTCCCGGCGTGGGCGAGGGTCTGGAAAAGCGGATCGCGCGCTGCGCCCAGAAGGCTTCAGGCCGCGAGGCGCTGCTGGAGGAACTGAAATGCAAGCGCTACACCCGCGCGCGACTGAGCCGCATCTGCGCCTGCGCGCTGCTGAAGCTCACGAAATCCATGGTGGAAAGCCATGCAATGCCCGGATATGCCCGGCTGATCGGCATGCGGGAGGACGCGCGGCCGCTGTTGCGGGAGCTGAAGGCGCGGTCACAATTGCCCATCGCCTCCGATGCTACGCAGCTGCGGGGCGATCCCGTATTTGCGCTGGAATGCCGCGCCACCGACCTGCGCGCGCTGCTGTGCGACGAACCCGCCGAGAGATGCGCGGGGCAGGAGTTCACCCGGAAGTTCGTGCGGATTTAGGCGCTTTTCATCGCGATACGAAGCGGAGATTCGCCTGCAAAGCGTGGGATTTTTCGAAGAAATGGGTGAGACAAATCCCGGCTGTCCATGAAAAAACAGCCGGGATTTGTCATGCTGCGGAGAATTTGCACCCTTACTTCTTTTTCACGCGCTGGGTGAGTGCGGCCTTCAGTTCATCATCGGCCTGGATCAGCGCCATGTGCGTGCCGGCGGAGTTCTTGTACACCAGCGCGGTGCGCGCAAGCTTGCAGGAGGGATGGGTGGCCCGGGTGCAGCGGAGCTTGCCGTAGCGCTTGCACGCGTCCTCGGGCGCGCCCACGAACAGCAGCTGGTTCAGGTAGATATCCTCGATGTGGCGCTCGCGCTTGCCATAGAAGCGGCTCATGCGCAGCAGGTCCTCCGTCAGCGTGTAGCTGATGCGGGCGACGTACACCCGCAGCACCTGCAGGGCGATGAAGCCGCCGATGACCCAGAAGGCGATGAGTCCGGCGAGGCCACCCGCGCGCTCGGAGATGCGGGAGAACCACGCGCCGAACAGGTCGATGGCGAGGTAGTTGACCAGAAACAGGATCGCCATCAGGCAGACGATCAGCAGGACGCCCTGCAGGGGATTGAGCTTCTTGTGTCCGATGCTTTGCTTCATTATCCATTCACTCCTGACGTAAGGTTTTCCAGGGCGGCCCTTGCAGCGGCGGGATTGTCCGCGCCCGCAGAGACGAAGAGATAGACCTCCCCCTCCCCCTCCGCAAGAATTGCGCCCGCGTCGAGCCGAACGGCGCAGCTTTCGCCCGTCTCGGGGTCGAAGGCAGGTTCTCCGTCGGGGAGGTTTTCCAGATCCAGCGCCGCGCAGTAGCCCCGCGCCGCCATGACCTCATAGCTTACTTCATCGGCGATGTACAGATCCGCGCCGCCGGAGACGAACCTCGTGGCCAGCAGGATGTTGGAGCCCGCATCGCTTTCGCCAAGGTATTGCAGCAGCTCGATCTCCACCTCCCGCAGCTCCGGCTCCGCAGCCTGGGCGGCGGCAAGAATCCGCTCCTCCAGCCGTTCCAGCTCCGCTTCCGGCGCGTCCACGTTCACCAGCATCACGCGCAGCAGCGCGCGCTCCGGCGTGCGGGGACGTGTGACGGTGAAGATCAGGTTGTTCAGAAAGCACAGGAGCACGATTCCGGCGAGGTAGAAATACCAGCGCCTGCGCAGGTGCTCCCGGATTCTGTGCGGGCTGAGTTGAACCTCGGGCATGGCGCGCCTCCGTGGAAGGGTTTTCTAACATTATAGACCGAAATTGCGGCAAAGGCAAGGCGGGAAGAAAAGTTCTTTGCGCTTGACAGAGCGGGGTTTGCGGGTTATCATGAAAGGTGGATTTTTCAGGCCGGGCGAACCGGCCCCGAACGAGGAGGATACGACATGAAACAGCAGC
Organism: uncultured Clostridia bacterium; assembly: GCA_945871545.1. The sequence continues at coordinate 13,286 of CAMBWJ010000005.1, forward strand.
CTCAGCTTGCGGCCATGATCAAGGGCCAGGTGTTCGACGGCTTTCTGCTGACCCGCAGCGCGGCGCAGAAGACCAGCTCCAACGGCAGCAAGTATCTGGATATGACGCTGTGCGATATTTCCACGGAAGTGAACGCGAAGATGTGGGACGGCCTGACCCCGCCGCCGGCGGTGGCCACGGTGCTGCGGGTGCGCGGCATGATGCTGGAGTACAACGGCCGGCCCCAGCTGCGCGTGGACAAGATGCGCCCGGCCACCGAGGCGGACGATTACGACATGCAGCTGCTGGCTCCCTGCGCCCCGGATTCCCCGGAGCAGATGCGCGGCGAGATCGACGCGCGCATCGCGCAGATGGCCGACCCCCAGCTGCAGGCGCTGGTTGCGCGGCGGCTGGAGGCCTGCGGCGAGAAGCTGCGCTACTATCCGGCGGCCTCCAAGCTGCACCACGCCGAGCGCAGCGGCCTATTGCACCACACCAGCACCATGCTGCGCATGGCGGCGCACGTCTGCGAGGTCTATCCCCAGCTGGACGCGGATCTGCTGGCGGCGGGCGTGATCCTGCACGATTTGTGCAAGATCGACGAGATGGCCTCCGATGAGATCGGCATGGTGTCCGACTACACCGCCGAGGGCCTGCTGATCGGCCATCTGGTGGCGGGCGTGGCGGAGATCGACCGCCTGGGCAAGGAGCTGGGCGTAAGGCAGGAGCTTCTGATGATGGTGGAGCACATGATCCTCTCCCACCACGACCTGCCCGAGTACGGCAGCCCCAAGCCGCCGATGTTCCCGGAGGCCGAGGTGCTGCACGTGCTGGATCTGCTGGACGCGCGCATGTTCGAGATGACCCGCGCCCTGAAGAACGCCCAGCCCGGGGGCTTCACCGAGCGCATTTGGTCGCTGGAGCGCAGGCTGTACCGCCGGAAGGAGGTTCCTGCGAGGGAGAATCAGGAATAAAAGAATGCGGCGGGATGAGGGCATCCCGCCCTACGATTACGCGACAGGGTATGACAATCCCTCCGGCACGGCTGCGCCGCGCCACCTCCCTTTACACAAGGGAGGCTGGGGGCGAATGCCTGTTTTGCACAAGAAAAGCGGAGGAAAGGCGGCGGGGTGAGGGCACCCCGCCCTACGGCCACGGGTTGTCCCATAGCATTCTTCCGTTTTAAGGCACCCCGCCCTACGGCACAGAGCGAATCCGGGCAGTATTTTCAGAACCAAATGTGAGAAATGCAGTTCATTCTTGCCGGACTGGATTTCGGGGGTGCGCAGAAATACCGCAAGGAAGGAAACGCAGAACCTCTGCCCCTTGAACAAGTGGGGGCAGAGGTTCGTGATCTAGACCGCGAAGCGATGTGGCTGCGGCGCCTCGCCGCCCATTCTTTATGGATTTATTCGGCGCGTGCGTCGCAGATCTGCTCGTACTCGTCCACCATGCCGCCGAAGAAGTCCAGCGCGCGCTGGTAGGTCTCGGGATCCAGCGGATCCACGTCCGCCGTGGACAGCAGCTCTGCCGGGGCCCGGGAGCCGCCCAGCTTCAGGAAGGCCAGGTAGTCCTCCACTGCGCCCTCCTCGCCGCTTACGATGCGCTGGCAGATGGAGGCCGCGTAGGCCACGGAGGTAGCGTACTGGTAGACGTAATAGTTGTAGTAGAAGTGCGGAACCTGCGTCCACTGGTAGCGGAAGTCGGGATAGGTCTTGATGGTGTCGCCGCGGTAGGTCGCATAGAGCTCCGTCCACAGGTCGCTGAGCGCCTCGCCGTCCAGCGAACCGCCGGCTTCCACCGTCTGATAGGCCGCATCCTCAAACTCCGCGTACAGCACCTGCATGAAGAAGGTGCCCGCGAACATGGACAGAACGTTCTCCAGATAGAACAGCCGCTCGTCCTCCGTTTCGGCGTTGTTCATCTTGTAGGTGTAGTAGATCAGCTCGTTGGTGGTGGAGGCGACCTCGTGGGTGAAGATCGTGGGTTCCGAGTACAGGCCGATCTGGTTCTCGGAGGAGTACCGGGAGTAGATCGCGTGGCCCATCTCGTGGGCCAGCGTGCTCACGTCATCGGAGTAGCCCACGTAGTTGAACAGCATGAACGGCAGGTATTCCTCGCCGACCTGCATGGAAAACGCGCCCGAGGTCTTGGTGTCCGAGGGGTACACGTCCAGATGGCTGCTGCTGACCAGCGCGTCGTAGTGGGCAATGTAGTCCTCGCCCAGGATGCTCAGCGCCGCGCGCACCTCGTCCACGGCGTCCTCGTAGGGAACCTCTCCCGCGTCATAGTTGGAGACGTAATCGGCGAGATCGAAGGGATACTGCTCCTCCAGGCCCAGGCCGCGCTTGTGCGCGTTCAGATAGCGCTGGTAGTCCGCCGCGCCCGCGCGGGCCGCCTCGATCACCATGTCGTAGATCGCGGGATCCACGTCCGAGGCTGCAAGCGCCGCCGCGCGGCTGGTCTCATAGTTGTTGAGCTGGGCGTTGGCCCAGTTCGTGGTCACCTGCGCCTCCAGCAGCGCCGTAAAGGTGTTGACGAAGGAGATGGGCTTGGTCAGGTACGTCTGGTTGGCCAGCGCCTTGAAGTCGCGGTCGTAATCGCTGCTGTACACGATGCGGGTGTACAGCTCGTCGCTCAGCGCCGCCTCCGTGCCGTCCGGCATGGTGATGATCGGGTCGGGCAGATCCACGTCCAGCAGAATATTGTAGATGCTCTCGGTCTTGCTGAGGGCGGGGTTCAGAATCGCCAGTGCCGTGTTCGTCTCCTCGCTGAAGGGCTGACGGTCGGGATCCACAAACCTGCGCAGGTAGTAGGCGTAGGGCTCCAGCAGCGGATCCGCAAGCAGCTCCTGCCGCGTTTCCAGCGGCAGCGAGAAGATCTCCGGCTCCACAAACGCGAGGTACTGCAACTCCTGGCTGCTCATCACACTCAGCTTCGCAAACAGCGTGGTGTACAGCGGATCGGCAGGGTTCAGATTGTAGCCCAGATAGGCGTACAGGGACAGTCGGCTCTGTATCTGCGTCAGCTCGCCCAGATAGGCGAACTGCATGTAATCGCAGATGCCCTGGGCGGTGTTCAGCGTGCCGCGGTAGTTCTCGTGCTGGGGAATCAGCTCCATGACCTTTTCGTAGTCCGCGTTCCACGCATCCACGTCCGGATAGACCTCGCTCAGATCCCACTGGGTCGGGTAGCTCTTTTCCTCCTCAGCGATTGCAGCGCAGCTGCTCAGCGCCAGAACGAGCGCCAGCAAAAAGGCCAGCAGCCTGCGATGGTATCTCATCTTCATTCCTCCCTGGTATAAACTGAAGCGCGGGGCTTCGATGCATTCAATTGTAGCACAAGTTGCAGCGATTTACAATAAAATCGCGCCGGAAGCTGCGAAAAGCATGCATGGGAAGCTCTTCTGCCCAGTGCGCGGAAATGCAGCGCGCTGTCGTGCCAAAACTGCGCGTACAGGGTGTTTTTCACTTGCCAAATCGTTAATTTTGATGTACACTTAAATGGGAATTCATAGAAACTCAAATTTGGCCGCCGGGCGCTTCCGGCGGGAGGAGCGCGCCATGTTTCACATTTTCAGCGATCTGGAGGGAATCCGCATCGCCATCGAGATGGAGCGCCGGGGGGAATCGTTCTACCGGCACGCCGCGAGGGTGAGCAAGTCGGAGGAGACGGTGGAGATGCTGCTGGCCCTCGCCAACGAGGAGCAGTATCACCGCGCGGAGTTTGAGCGCCTGCTGAGCGCGGAGTGCGCCCGGGGCATGTCCGACTGCGCCTACGACGACGAGACCAACGCCTATCTCACCGCCATCGCCGCAGAGGTTGTGTTCCCGAAGGGCCTGATGGCGCTCAGAGACGAGGGCTTTGAGAACCCCGAGGCCGTGCTTTTGCACGCCATCGCCTCGGAGAAGGATTCCATCCTGTTCTACACCGAAATGCAGCAACGCACCGCAGATGATCACTCAAGGGAGGTCTTTGGGGAGATCGTGCGCCAGGAGCGCGGCCACCTGTTCCGCCTGCAGCGCAGGCTTGCGCAGCTCATGCAGGCGTGAAGCGCGTGACTTTTTCATGAACCACATTCATGAATGGAACTAAAGGGGAGGATACGACCATGGAAGCAATGAAGATTTACCAGCAGTGGCTCGCCGACTTCGCCGACGATCCGCAGACCATCGCCGATCTGAAGGCCATTGAGAACGATCCCTCAGAGATCGAGGATCGCTTTTACCGCGAACTGGAATTCGGAACCGCCGGCATGCGCGGCGTGCTGGGCGCCGGAACCAATCGCCTGAATATCTACAACGTGCGCCGGGTGACCCGCGCGCTTGCCAAGTACATCCTCACCACCCCCGACGGCAAGGACAAGGGCGTGGCCATCGCCTACGACAGCCGCAACATGTCCGACGTGTTCGCCAGGCAGGCCGCGCTGGTGCTCTGCGCCGCAGGCGTGAAGGTGTTCCTGTTTGAATCCCTGCGCCCCGTTCCGGTGCTGTCCTTCACGATCCGCCACCTGAAGTGCATCGCGGGCATCGTGATCACCGCCAGCCACAACCCGAAGCAGTACAACGGCTACAAGGCTTACTGGACCGACGGCGGTCAGATGCCGCCCGAGTCCGTCAAGGGCATCACCGACCGCATCCCGGAGACCACCTACGCCGAGTCCGTGCCCATGGACGAGCAGGCGGCCCTCGACGCGGGACTGCTCAATTACATCGGCAAGGATGTGGACGACGCGTACATCGCCGCCGTGAAGAAGCTGTCCGTCAATCCCGAGCTGGCCCGCGAGGTGGGCAAGGATCTGAAGATCGTCTACACCCCCCTGCACGGCTCCGGCAACATCCCGGTGCGCCGCATCTTCGACGAGATCGGCATGAAGAACGTCTACGTGGTTCCCGAGCAGGAGCTGCCGGACGGCAACTTCCCCACCGTGCGCGTTCCCAACCCGGAGGAGAGCGACGCGTTCCGTCTCGCACTTCAGATGCAGAAGGAGTTGGGCGCGGATCTGTGCGTGGGCACCGACCCCGACTGCGACCGCGTGGGCATCGCCTGCATGACCGCCGACGGCACGCCCCGCCTGCTCAACGGCAACCAGATCGGCTGCGTGCTGCTGCACTACATCCTCTCCCAGAAGAAGGAGCGCGGTGAACTGCCCGAGAACGCCGCCGCCGTCACCACCATCGTGTCCACCAACATGGCCGCGGCCATCGCCAAGTCCTTCGGCTGCAAGATGATCGAGGTGCTCACCGGCTTCAAGTACATCGCCGAGCAGATTCACCTGTTCGAGACCACCGGCTGCAACACCTTCCAGTTCGGCTTCGAGGAGAGCTTCGGCTACCTCAGCGGCACCGACGTGCGCGACAAGGACGGCGTGAACGCCTGCATGCTCATCGCCGAGGCGGCCTGCTATTATAAGAAGAACTTCGGCAAGACCCTGGTGGACGCGATTGACATGCTCTACCAGCAGTACGGCTACTACGGCGACAAGGTCGTGTCCTTCGTCTGCCCGGGCAAGGACGGCCTGGAGACCATGCAGAACCTGATGGCCTCCCTGCGCGACAACCCGCCCACCGCCATCGGCGGCGCAAAGGTGGTTGCCCTGCGCGACTACCAGAAGTCCACCCGCGTGGAGGGCGACAGGGTTGAGACCCTGACCCTGCCCAAGAGCAACGTGCTCTACTTCGAGCTGGAGAACGACGCATGGGTGTGCGTGCGCCCCTCCGGCACCGAGCCGAAGATCAAGCTCTACGTCAACGCCGTCTCCGATGCGGCTGAAAAGACCCAGGCGCTGCTCAAGGAGTACGCCGACGCCGCCGTGGAGATCCTCAACGGCAGGATGTAAAAATATGTGGCGGGGGAGTATCTCCCCCACCACTGCCACCCCTACCAGAAATCCATCGCGCCTCAAGAGGTACAATGGATTTCTGCAAGGAAGCGATTTTTCTGTAGCAGTCGCGTCTCTGAAAGAGCCGCGACCAGCCGCCGGTGAATTTTCAATTCACTACGGCGTGCT
>CAMBWJ010000006.1 GCA_945871545.1 uncultured Clostridia bacterium
AAACGCCGATCTTTTGCATTGTGTCGTCTCCTATCACTTGTTGTACTTGCGCATGGCCGTGACGATGGCCTGCTGCGGAAGGTCGCTGTTCCAGAGCGCGGGCACGTCGTCCGGCTTCATGTGGCTCATGCCCTGCTGGCGCACCACCGCCAGTCGCACGGCCTCGATCAGCTTCGCCGGCTCCACGTTGCGCGGGCAGCGCTCCAGACAGGCAAAGCAGCTCAGGCACATGTAGATGGACTTGGAGTTCATCAGCTCCTCGATCCGCCCCTTCTGCACCATGGAGACGAACTGGTGGGGATGGTACTCCATCTCGTCGTAGGCCGGGCAGGTGGCGGAGCACTTGCCGCACTTCATGCACTTCTTCGGGTTCACGCCGCTCATGCGCAGGATCTGTTCGGAAAGGTACTTGTCTTCCATTGATTACGCCTCCTCTCCAAGCCCCAGCGCCTGAACCAGAAGCTCGGTAAAGTACTTCACCGGCAGCTTCGTATCCCCGGCGTTGTGCGCCAGATTGTACATGCACAGCGGGCATGCGGTGATAATCTCGTCGGCCCCTGCCTCGGCGGCGGACGCGAGGATGCGCTCCACGCGCCTGCGTGCGTAGCCCTCGTCCTCCATGGCCATGTAGCCGCCGCAGCACTCGTTGCGCTGGCTGTAGATCACCGGCGTTGCGCCGATGGCACGGATGAAGTCCTCGATGATCTGCGGGTTCTCCGGATCGTCGAAGGCCATCACGCCGCTGGGACGCAGCAGCAGGCAGCCGTAGTAGGCGGCGATCTTCACGCCCTTGAGCGGCTTCTTCACCGCGGCCTTGAGCTTATCAAAGCCCACCTCGTCGCGCAGCATCTCCAGATAGTGCACCACGTCCGTCTCGCCCGCGTAGGGCTCGTCCAGCTTCAGGTAGTTGTTCGCGCGGGTGCGGATGTACTCGCTGTTCTTCATGTCGTCGTTCACGCGCTTGATCACGTGATGGCAGGCGGAGCAGAGCGTGAGCAGCGGCTGGTTCTTCTCCTTCGCCGCGTTCAGCGCGCGCACCGCCGACAGCTTGGTCGCGATCTCGTCCTCGGCCTGGGGATAGACCGCGCCGCAGCACTGCCAGTTCTCGATTTCCTCCAGCTCAACGCCCAGCGCCTGCGCGGCGAGCCGACCGCAGCGGTCCAGCTCCTTCGCCTTGGTGCTCAGCGTGCAACCGGGATAATAGCTGTAAATCATGTCTGTTCATCGCTCCTCAAAACCATCGTCGTTGGAGTTCAGCGGCCTGCATGTCCGCCGGCAATCAGTTCTGGCTGTAGTCGATCTGGGAGATGACGCCCTTGAGCACCTCGGCGCTGTGCTGGAGCTGGACAACCTCGTCCGGCGTGAGATCCGGCAGCAGCGTGCCCTTGATGCCCTGGCCGTTGACGATGGTGGGAATGCTCAGGCACACATCCTCGATGCCGAATTCGCCGTGCATCATGCTGGAGACGCAGAGCACGGAGTCGCTGCCGTTGAGCAGGGTCTTGACGATGTCGCACACGGACACGGCGATGGCATAGAAGGTCGCGCCCTTGCGCTGGATGATCTTGCCGCCGGAGGTGCGGATGTAGTTCTCGATCTCGTCCAGATTCAGCTCCGCAGCGAAGTCCTCGCGGTAGTTCAGGTGCTTGCGGTAGTCGGCAAGGCTCACCGAGGAGATGCGCACGGAGTTCCACGGCACGAAGGAGCTGTCGCCGTGCTCACCCAGCACGAAGGCGTGAACATCCTTGTGGCTGATGGACAGACACTCGGCGATGCGGGTGCGCAGGCGCGCGCTGTCCAGCAGCGTGCCGGAGCCGATGATGCGGTTCTCCGGGATGCCGGAGATGCGGTTGAAGGCGTAGGTCAGCACATCCACCGGGTTGCTGACGAACACATACAGCGCGTCCGGCGCATACTTCACGATCTGGGGCGTGATGGACTTGAGAATGTTGACGTTGATCTGGCACAGCTCCAGGCGGGTCTGTCCGGGCTTGCGGGCGATGCCGGACGTGACGATGACGATGTCGGAACCCGCCGCGTCCTCATAGCTGCCGGCGTAGATCTTGCAGGGCTGCATAAACGGCGTGCCCTGACGGATGTCCATGGCCTCGCCCAGCGCCTTCTTGGTGTTGACGTCGATCATCACGATCTCCGAGACCAGGCCCTGCACGGCCATCGTATATGCGATGGTGGAACCAACGCTGCCCGCGCCGATGATGGTTACTTTATTGCTCATGCGATACACCTCCGATGTGCGGTAGACAGAATAGACAGTATTTATGTTTATTCACCACAAACATTGTAGCAGATTTTTTGAATTTTGAAAGTTAACTTATATGCTTATATATATTATATATTATTTAACTTCATTTCCGACCATTTTGATTTGCTTTGAATTTTCCCATTTCATTACAATTACATTTCAACAAATGTCATATTTCGCCGTTTTTAGCCAATTTTGTCGGAATATCGCGTAAATTTCCTAAAAAAACAAAGCCCAGAGTCAAATCTGGACTTTGTTAAGATTTCGATTTACTTTTCCATCAGGCGCGCGGCGTAGGCGCACAGCTCGTCGTACCGGGCCTCAATGTCCTCCAGCAGCCGCATCTGGGCGCGGGTGCGCACCAGATTGTGCTCCGGATAGCGGATCTTGAAGTACAGATCGCCGTCGATGTAGTCGGTGAGGAAGCGCATGGCCAGCTCGCAGGTGATGACCTTCAGGCCCAGCGGCAGAAGCTTCAGCTCCGCGTCGGTGAGAGCCTGACGCACCTGCGGGACGAAGCCGTCGGTGAAGGCGCGGAAGTAGTCCATGTCCAGCCAGATCTTGCTCAGATCCGGCTCATCCTCCGCCGCCGAGGATGCGCCGAAGCGCAGCGCGTCGCCGTAGTCGTAAAGCGCGGAGCCGGGCATCACGGTGTCCAGATCGATCACGCACAGGGCCATGCCGCTCTGCGCGTCCAGCATGACGTTGTTCGTCTTGGTGTCGTTATGGGTCACGCGCAGCGGCAGCTCCCCGCGCTCGATGGCGACCACGATGCTGGACATCATCTCCTCCCGGTTCAGGAAGAAGCTGATCTCCGGCCCAAGATCCTTCACGCGGCCCGCGCGGTCGGTGGCCACCGCCTGTCGGAAGGTCTCGAAGCGCTTCCGGGTGTCGTGGAAGTGCGGGATCGTCTCGTAGAGCTCCGCCGCCGGGAAGTCGATCAGCATGCGCTGGAATTCGCCGAAGGCCGCGCCCACCTGGCGGAACTGCTCCGCCGTCTCCACGCGGTCTCGGGTCAGCGCATCCGTGATGAAGTCGTAGACGCGCCAGCAGCGGCCCTGTTCGTCGCGGTACATGTTGCCGCCGTCGGTGGTCTCAATCAGGTGCAGTGCGCGGCGTGCGGGATCCTCCCCCGCCTCCGTAAGCTTCCGGCGCAGGTGCTCCGTCACCCGCTGCACGTTGGACATGACCTGCTCCGGCTGCTTGAACACGTAGGTGTTGATCTGCTGGAGCACGTATTCCTTTGTGCCGCAGCTCAGGCGGTAGCTGTTGTTGATGAGTCCGGCGGTGAGCTCGACATAGCTCTCCACCTCGCCCGCAAGGCGGAAGTGACTGGCGACCTGCATGATTTCGTTCCGATCCATGTTTTACCGCCTTTCTCAGAAGATCGCCTCGACGAACTGCTTTGCGTCGAAGGGCTGCATGTCGTCCAGCTGCTCGCCCAGACCGATGTAGCGCACCGGCAGGCCCATCTCGCTGCGGATGGCGATGGCGATGCCGCCCTTGGCGGTGCCGTCCAGCTTGGTCAGGATGATGCCGTCCAGGTTGGCGACCTCGGAGAACACCTGCGCCTGCGCCAGGCCGTTCTGGCCGGTGGTCGCGTCGATGACCAGCAGCGCCTTGACGGTGGCCTCGGGGTACTCGCGCTCCACCACGCGGCTGATCTTCCTCAGCTCCTCCATTAGATGGGCCTTGTTGTGCAGGCGGCCGGCGGTGTCCACCAGCAGCACGTCCGCGTGGCGGCCCTTCGCCGCCTGAATGCCGTCGAACACCACGGCTGCGGGGTCAGCGCCCTCCTTCTGCTTGATGATCGGCACGTCGGCGCGCTCTGCCCAGACGGTGAGCTGCTCCGCCGCCGCCGCGCGGAAGGTGTCCGCCGCGCAGATGATGACCCTGCGGCCCATGACCTTCATGCGGGAGGCCAGCTTGCCGATGGAGGTGGTCTTGCCCACGCCGTTCACGCCGATGATCAAAAGCACCATGGGGCTCTCCAGCTTCATCGGCTCGGCCTGGAGGATGTCGGTGAGGATCTCCTTCAGGGCCTCGCGGGCCTTGGCGGGATCGCCGATCTTCTCGCTCTTGCACTTCTCCTTCAGGCGGCCCACAGCAAGCTCCGTGGTCTTCATGCCAACGTCCGCCATGATGAGGATGTCGGAGAGGTCCTCATAAAAATCGTCGTCCAGCTCCTTGTAGTTCTCCACCAGCTCGTCCATGCGGCCGGAGAAGATTTCGCGGGTGCGCTTCATGCCCTGCTTGATCTTGTCAAAGAATCCCATCGTGCACGCTCCTTTGCTTTACGCCTGTTTCAGCGCTTCGTTGAGTTTTACGGATACGGTTCGGGAGACGCCCTTCTCCTGCATCGTCACGCCGTAGAGCGCGTCGCAGCGCTCCATGGTGCCCTTGCGGTGGGTGATGACGATGAACTGGGTGTTCTCGGAATAGGACTTCAGGTAGTCCGCGTAGGTGTCGATGTTCGCGTCGTCCAGCGCGGCCTCGATCTCGTCCAGCACACAGAAGGGCGTGGGCTTGAGGTCGAGGATGGCGAACAGGATGGCGATGGCCGTCAGCGCGCGCTCGCCGCCGGAGAGCAGCGAGAGCATCTGTAATTTCTTTCCCGGAGGCTGGGCCACCACGTCGATGCCGCAGTTCAGCGCGTCCTTGGGGTCGGACAGCCGCAGCTCCGCCGTGCCGCCGCCGAACAGGCGCGTAAACGTCCTGCCGAAGTTCTGGTTAATCAGCGCAAACTGGGCGCGGAACTGCACGTCCATCTGCCTCTCCAGATCGGCGATGATACCCTCCAGATCGGTGCGGGCCTTGATCAGATCGTCCCGCTGGCCGCTCATCTCCTGCACGCGCTCCACGGTTCTGCGGTACTCGTCCACCGCAGCCACGTTCACCGTGCCCATGGCGCGGATGCGCTGCCGGATGGCGGCGATGCGCTTCTCGGATTCGGTGAGCTTGAATTCGCTCTGACGGAAGGGCTCCGCCGTGGCGCAGGTCAGCTCGTAGTCCTCCCAGATGCGATCCTGAATCTGCTTGTACTCGCCCTCCACGCGGGCCAGCTGCAGCTCCGACCGGTGGTGCCGGTCGCTGGAGTCGTCCAGCGTCGTGCGGATGGCCTCGATGCGCTCGCTGATCTGCTGAAGCTGTCTCTGCGCGCCGGTTCTGCGCTCGTCCTTGGCGTTGAAGTCCGTGCGCGCCGCGTCCAGCTTCGCCTTCCAGTCGGTAAGGGATGCGATGTTCTTCTCCAGCGCTGCGGCGTTCTCCGTCAGCTCCCGTTCACAGACCGTGAGCTGCTCCTCGGACTCCGTAAGCATGCGCTCGGTGTCCTCGCTCTGCTGCATCAGGCGATCCCGGTCCGCACGTGCGGCCTCCAGACCCCTGCGGCGCTCGGCGAGGGACACGCGGCCGTCGGTGACGGTGGCGCGCAGGGCCTCGTTTTCGGTTCTGCGGCGGAAGATCTCCTCCTGTAACCCGCGAACCTCCTCCTGGCGGCTGTCGGTGGACTGCTGGGCGTTCTCCTGCTGGCCGTCCAGCGCGGAGAGCGACTCCACCACGTCGTCCAGCTGGGCGCGCAGGCGGCTTCGCTCCCCCGCCATGCGCTCCACGCGGGCGTTGTTGTTGTTCTGCTCGTCCAGCGCGGCCTTGAGCAGCGCGTCCGCGCGCCCCACCAGCACCTCCTGCTGGTGCAGCGCCTCGAACAGCTCGCCGCGCTCCTTCTTGAGGGCGGTGCGCTCCTCGTCCAGCTGCTGGTAGACCCCGCGCAGCTTCTCCAGCTCGGCGTTGACCGCAGAGAGCTTCTTCTCCGTCTCCTCGATCTCGCGGCTTCGGGAGAGCAGGCTGGTCATGCGGGACTGCACGCTGCCGCCGGTCATGGATCCCCCGGAGTGCATCACGTCGCCCTCCAGCGTCACCAGCCTCAGCTGGTAGCGCGCGGCGCGCTGGATGGCGATGCCGCTGGTCAGATCCTCGGCGATGACGGTGCGGCCCAGAAGGCTGTCCATCACGCCCTGATACTGTTTATCGTAGGAAATCAGCTCCGAGGCCACGCCCACGCAGCCGGGCATGCTCAGTACCTGCCTTTCCTGGTGCGTGAGCGTGCGCCCACGCACCGATGCGATGGGCAGGAAGGTGGCGCGGCCGAAGCGGTTGGCGCGCAGGTATTCGATCATGCGCTTGGCGTCCTCGTCGCGATCCACCACCACGTTCTGCAGCGCTCCACCCAGAACCATGTCGATGGCGCGCTCCAGCTTCGCCGGAACGTGGATCAGATCTGCTACCACACCGTGCACGCCGCTGTTCGGCGTGCGCCGGGCCTGCAAAAGCACCTGCTTGACGGAATTGTTGTAGCCCTCGTAGTCCCGCTGCATCTCACGCAGCAGCTTCATGCGGGAATCGGCGCTCTGGCGCTGGTTCTGCAGCTCCGTGACCTGCGCGGACAGCGCCTGCAGGCGGTCGTTCAGGGCCTGCACGCGCACATTGTGTTCGCCGGAGAGCTGCTTCAGCTCCGCCTTGCGCGCTTCCTCGGCCTCCAGGCGCTCCCGGGCCTCGCGCACCTGCTCGTTCAGCGACGCAACGCCCTGCTCCTCGCGCGCGCGGTCGCCCTCCATGCCCTCCAGCTGATTCTCCAGCGCGCTTTTCATCGCGCCCAGGCGTGCGCGCTGGGAGCGCACATCGCCCAGACGATTCATCGCCTGGATGATCTGCTGCTTCATCTGCTCGGACTTTTCTTCCACCTCGGAGAGGGCGCGCTCCGCCTCCGCCAGCTCCGCTTCCTTCTGGGAGAGCTGCTGTGCGGCCTCGGCGACAGCCTTTTCCTCCGCGTCGATCTGGGCCATGAGCGCCTGAATGCGCTCGTACACGCCCTCGCGGCCCCGACCGGCAGCGTCCCGCTGGGCGATGAGCTTGCCCCGCTCCTTTTCGCCCGCGGCCATGCGCTCGCGCATCACGCGCACCGCGCCCTCGCCGGCCTCCACCTCGCGGATGAGCTCCTGCACCGCGTCGCGCTTCTCGGCGGCGGCGGCCTCCAGCTCCTCCAGGCGCGCCTGACAGCTCTCGCGCTCGGACGTGGCGCTCTCCAGCTCCCGGTTGGATTGCAGGATCGCCTCGCCCAGGGCCTCAATCGACTCCTTCAATTCCTTGATGCGCTCCTCATAGCGCTCGGTGCGCATCAGGAACACGTTCAGGTCGAGAATCTTCAGCTCGTCCCGCAGCGCAAGATACTCCCGAGCGGTCTCGCTCTGCTTCTTCAGCGGCTCGACGCGCTCCTCCAGCTCGGTCAGGATGTCCTCCACGCGGTTTAGGTTGTTCGTGGTGTTGTCCATGCGGCGCTGGGCGTCCTGCTTGCGCGCCTTGAACTTCACGATGCCGGCGGCCTCCTCAAAGACCTGGCGGCGATCCTCCGACTTGACGGAAAGGATCTCGTCGATGCGGCCCTGGCCGATCATCGAATAGCCGTCCTTGCCGATGCCGGTGTCGCGGAAGAGATCCACGATGTCGCGCAGGCGGCAGGCTGCGCCGTTGATCTTGTACTCGCCCTCTCCGCTGCGGTACACCCGGCGGGTGACGCTCACCTCAGCGAAGTCGATGGGCAGGGAGTGATCCTCGTTGTCGAAGATCAGCGTCACCTCGCAGAAGGCCAGGCGCTTGCGCTTCTCGGTTCCGTTGAAGATCACGTCCTCCATCTTGGAGCCGCGCAGCGACTTGGCGCTCTGCTCGCCCAGCACCCACTTCATCGCGTCGGCAATGTTGCTCTTGCCGCAGCCGTTGGGCCCGACCACGCCGGTAATTCCATCCTCAAATACGATCTCCACGCGGTCCGCAAAGGACTTGAATCCGTGGACGATCAGCTTCTTCAATCTCAATGTAGGCCTACGCTCCCATTCTCTTGAGTGCATCCCGCGCAGCGGCCTGCTGGGCGTTCTGCTTGCTGGTGCCACTGCCACGGCCCAGCTCCTGCTCGCCGTCCATCACGCGATAGGAAAACACCGGCGCGTGGGGCGGTCCCTCCATGGACAGATAATCGTAGCTTGGCATGCGGCCGTCGCGCTGCATCAGCTCCTGCAGGCGGGACTTCGCGTCCAGGTGATCCTTCAGCACCTCCGGGCGCAGCTCCTCCCCCAGCACCATGTCGATGATGCGCACGGCCTCGTCAAAGCCCGCATCGAGGTACACGGCGGCAAGCACAGCCTCCATCACATCCGAGAGAATCGACGGCTTTTCCCGCCCACCGCTGCGCTCCTCGCCCACGGACAGGCGGATAAATTCACCCAGGCCGATTCGCCGCGCCGCGCGGTTGAGGCTCTCCTCCCGCACCAGCGCCGCACGAATGCGCGTCAGCTTGCCCTCGTCTACCTCGGGCAATTCAAAATACAGGTAGCGGCTGACCGCCAGTTCCAGCACCGCGTCGCCCAGAAATTCCAGGCGCTGGTAGTGCGGCACATGATGATCCCCCCCGAAGGAGGGATGCGTCAGTGCCGTCTCCAGCAGCTTGCGGTCCTGAAAGGCGTGCCCCAGCCGTTCCTCCAGAACTTGCATGTTCACTTCAATAGACCTCGCAATCCGCTTGTGCCCCGATCAGACGTGGGCCTCGATGTAGGTGACGATGTCGCCCACGGTCTTGATGGTGGCGAGCACCTCATCCTCCACGGTGAGATCGAACTCGGTCTCCAGATCCATGATCAGCATCATCAGGTTCGCACTGTCCGCGCCCAGATCATCGACCAGGCGCGCGTCCATGGTGACCTTGTCACCGCTGACCGGCAGCTGCATCAGAATGTACTCCTTGACCTTGTCAAAAACCTTCATATATTTTTCCTCCCTGTTTGATTTTTCGGATTATTCCGCGCCCAGGCCGGAGAGGCCCGCGCGGATACGGCCCACCACGTCGCCCTCCAGCATGCGCCGGGCCTGACGGATCGCGTTTTCGATGGCCTCGCCGCCGGAGCTTCCGTGGGCCTTGACCACCGCGCCGTTCACGCCCAGCAGCGGCGCGCCGCCCACGGCGTTGTAGTCCATGCGCCGCTTCACCTTGCGGAACGCCGGCTTGGCCAGCGCAGCGCCCAGCTTCGTGCGCGTGGAGCTCATCATTTCCTCCTTAATCATCGTAAAGAGCGCCTTGGCCAGACCCTCGGTGTTCTTGAGGATGATGTTGCCGTCGAAGCCGTCGGCCACCACCACGTCGAAGTCCTCGGTGAAGATGTCCCGGGCCTCGCAGTTTCCGGCGAAGCTGTACGCGCTCTGGGCCTGCATCAGCTCGTAGGTCTCGTGGGTGAGCTTGTTGCCCTTCTCCGCCTCCGCGCCGATGTTCACCAGTCCCACCTTCGGCGCAGGCACGTCCATCATCTGCTGCATGTACACCGAGCCCATCAGGCCGAACTGCAGCAGGTACTTGGGCTGGCAGTCCACATTTGCGCCCGCGTCGATGAGCATGAAGTTCTTCTTCAGACCCGGCAGCACCGGCGCCAGCGCGGGGCGCTCGATGCCCGGGATGCGGCCCACCTTGAACATGCCGCCCGCCAGGATCGCACCCGTGGAGCCCGCCGACACCACCGCGCCGGCCTGACCCTCGCGCACCGCGTTCATGGCCACCACCAGCGAGGAATCCTTCTTCTTGCGCACCGCCATCATCGGCGATTCGTCCATTTCGATGACCTCGGTGGCATTCAGATAGCCCAGCCGTCCTGCAACGTCCGCCGCGCCTGCGGTCAGCTCCCGCAGCCGCGCCTCCGGACCCGCCAGCAGAATGCGCACGTCGCTGAATTTCCGCAGGGCCCGCAGTGCGCCCTCCACAATCGCATCCGGCGCGTGGTCGCCGCCCATCGCGTCCAGTGCGATCACATATTCGCTCATTTGCAAAGCCCCCTTGATTGATTTGACCTCCGGCGCTTCGGTCGCGCCGAACGCCTGAATCGCCTATTTTGCTCTATTGTAGCAGAAACATGGAAAAATGGCAAGCGTCAACCGCGCCAGCGTCCAGCCCAGCAGCGCGCCCAGCGCGTTGAGGAGCACGTCGTCCACGTCGGTCACGCCGGTCATGAGCAGATACTGCATCAGCTCGATGCAGACCGACGCCCCCGCGCCCGCCAGCAGCGCCACGAGCGCACGCTTCCTCCGCAGCAGCACGCCCAGCGGCACAAACCAGACCAGGTTGCCCACCACATGGTAGATCAGCGGCCATGCACCCGCGCGCAGCTCCTCCAGCGTCGTCTGAAGGGGAACCAGGCGCGGCGCATCGCGGGTGGCCGTCAGTACCTGCGCCCAGTCCACGCCGCCCCGGATCACGGTGATCTGGATAAGTGCCGCAAGGTACGCCAGCGCGACCAGCCTGCCGGGGCGAACCCGCCGTCCCCGCAGCCAGCACACCAGCGCGTACAGCCCGCAAACCACCGCCGCAAAGGTCGCGGCCCACAGGCAGTAGATCAGGATGCCAGACAGGCTCATGCGCCCATCAGGCGGCGCAGATCGGAGATCAGCGCGTCTACCTGTTCTTCCTGCGTGGCCCAGCTGGTGCAGAAGCGCACCGCGCGGTGGCCTTCGTCCATCCGCTGCTGCTCGCTGAAGCTGTACGTCTCCGAAAGCGCATCCAGCACTCCGTCCGGCAGGATCGGGAACTGCTGGTTGGTGGGGCTGTCCACCAGGAAGGGAACCTTCAATCCTTCAAGCGCCGCCTTCAGCTGCATCGCCAGCGCGTGGGCGTGGGCGGAGAGCTCGAAGTACAGGCCGTCGCGGAACAGCTCGCTGAACTGGATGCCCAGCAGCCGTCCCTTGGCCAGCATGCCGCCGTTCTGCTTGATGACGTAGCGGAAATCCGGCTTCAGCACGTCGTTGACAATCACCAGCGCCTCGCCGAAGAGCGCGCCCTGCTTGGTGCCGCCGATGTAGAACGCGTCCGCCGTGCGCGCCAGGAAGGGCAGATCCACGTCGCATGCCTCGCTGGCCATGGCGTAGCCCAGGCGCGCGCCGTCCACGTAGAGGTAGAGCTTCCACTTGTCGCACACCGCGCGCATCTGCTGCAGCTCCGCGCGGGTGTACACCGTGCCCAGCTCCGTGGACTCGGACAGGTACACCACCTTCGGCATGACCATGTGCTCGTGGGAGCCGTCGGAGAAGTGCAGGCGGCAGCACTCGTCCACCTGCGCGGCGGTGATCTTGCCGTTCACCTGGGGCAGAGCGATCACCTTGTGGCCGGTGGCCTCCACCGAGCCGGTCTCATGGACGGCGATGTGGCCCGTCTCCGCCGAAATCACGCCCTGATAGCAGCGCAGCGCCGCCGCCAGGAAGGTAAAGTTGGTCTGGGTGCCGCCCACCAGCAGGTGCACGTCCACCTCCGGAGTCTCGCAGGCCCTCTGGATCATCGCCCGAGCCTCCGCGCAGAACTCGTCCTCGCCGTAGCCGATGGTCTGCACCAGATTGGTGTCCAGCATCTTTTGCAGGATGCGCGGATGCGCGCCCTCCTGATAGTCACAGTTGAAACGTATCATTTGAATCACCTTTTTCTATGTATTGTTTTCGAGTAGATTCAGCAGCTCATGGATGCGGCTCTCACCGTAGACGGATACGCCGTGCGCCGTCAGCAGCTCCGCAGTCACGCCGCTGCCGTCCACGATCCTCCCCTGAAAGCTGCCGTCGTGGATCTTGCCCATGCCGCAGGACGGGCTGCGCTCCTTGAGCAGCGCCAGATGCGCGCCGAACAGCTCCGCCAGGCGCAGCGTCTCCTCCGCGCCCCGCTGATACGCCTCCGTCACATCCGCGCCCTCGCGGTTCATCACCCGCGCACCCACGCGCTCCGCCGCTGGCCGGGGCGTGGGCAGGCCGCCCAGGATCTCCGGGCACACCGGGATCAGCTCCGCGCACTCCATCAGCCGCTCGATCCCTTCCATCTGTTTTCTCTCACCGTTGTACCGGCAGTATACGCCCAGCAGGCAGGCGCTCACCAGAATTCTCGGTCGCTTCACCTGCATACCTCCCCCTCTCCAGCCGTGATGTATCCTATTATAACACCAAGATTGCATTCCGGCATTCGCTTTCCCCACTTTTCTGTGTGAAGTTTTGATGAAAGCATTGACATTTTCGGCCTTTGGTGCTAGACTGATTTCCGTTCAAGAAGTTAGGTTTTCCTAACGTTTTATTTTACCGCATCGGTTAGATAGTGCTAACCAAAGGAGGGAACCTGTATGATGCCTCTGGCGATGGCCGGGATCGGGGACAGCAACACCATCAAGAAGATCACCGGGCAGGACGAGCTGCGCCGGCACCTGGCGGAGCTGGGCTTCGTGGTCGGCGAGGAGGTTCGCGTGGTGAGCGAGCTGGGGGGAAACCTGATTCTGTCCGTGAAGGACAGCCGCGTGGCGCTGGACAAGAGCATGGCCATGCGCATCATGATCTGAAAGGGAGGAGAATGGGAATGAAGACACTGCGGGACGTGAAGGTCGGCGAGCACGCCGTCATCGTTAAACTGCACGGCGAGGGCGCGCTGAAGCGCAGGATCATGGACATGGGTCTGACCAAGGGCACGGAAATCTACGTGCGCAAGGTGGCTCCGCTGGGAGATCCGATGGAGCTGACGGTGCGGGGCTACGAGCTCTCCGTTCGCAAGGGCGACGCGGAGCTGATCGAGGTTCGCTGACGGGCGCGCATTTTTCGGCATTTAAGTTAGGCTTTGCTAACTTCTACTTTGAAGGAGGATTTGCACATGGCAATCAAGATTGCCCTCGCGGGCAACCCGAATTGTGGCAAGACCACGCTGTTCAACGATCTGACCGGCAGCAACCAGTACGTGGGCAACTGGCCGGGCGTGACGGTCGAGAAGAAGGAGGGCCGCCTGAAGGGCGCGCAGGACGTGATCATTCAGGATCTGCCGGGCATCTACAGCCTCTCCCCCTATACATTGGAAGAAGTCGTGGCCCGCGGCTACCTGGTCAACGAGAAGCCGGACGCGATTCTCAACATCGTCGACGCGACGAACATCGAGCGCAACCTGTACCTGACCACCCAGCTTGCGGAGCTGGGCATCCCGATGGTCATTGCGCTGAACATGATCGACGTGACCCGCAAGAACGGCGACAGGATCGATCTGAAGAAGCTGGGCGAGGCGCTGGGCTGTCCGATCATGGAGACCTCCGCACTGAAGGGCATGGGCAGCCAGGAGGTGGCGAAGGCCGCCGCCGAGGCCGCGAAGAAGGGCGTGCACAACGAGCTGCCCCACGTGTTCGCCGGCAGCGTGGAGCACGCGCTGGCCCACATCGAGGACCTGATCACCCATCACGACGAGAACGGCGTGCACCACCACCACGCGGACGGCAGCGTGCACCAGGGCGGCATCGTGGCCGAGAATCTGGCCCGCTGGTACGCCATCAAGCTCTTCGAGCGCGACGAGAAGGTGCTGGCCGAGCTGAACCTGCCGCAGGGCATCCGCGACGCCATCGAGAGCACCATCGTCGAGTGTGAGAAGGAGATGGACGACGATTCCGAGTCCATCATCACCAACCAGCGCTACGCCTACATCTCCCGTCTGGTTTCCACCTGCGTGAAGAAGGGCAAGCCCAAGGGCGCGCTGACCGTCTCCGACAAGATCGACCGCATCGTGACCAACCGCATTCTGGCGCTGCCGATCTTCGTGGTGGTCATGTTCCTGGTCTATTACATCTCCGTCACGACCATCGGCACCATTGTGACCGATTTCACCAACGACACCTTCGTGGCCGCATGGATCCAGGAGCCGGTCATGGCCTGGCTGGAAAACATCGGCTGCGCGGGCTGGCTGGTCGGCCTGATCGGCGACGGCATCATCGGCGGCGTGGGCGCGGTCATCGGCTTCGTGCCGCAGATGCTGATCCTGTTCTTCCTGCTGGCCATTCTGGAGGACGTGGGCTACATGTCGCGCATCGCGTTCATCATGGACCGCATCTTCCGCCGCTTCGGCCTCTCGGGCAAGAGCTTCATCCCGATGCTGATCTCCTCCGGCTGCGGCGTACCCGGCGTGATGGCCAGCCGCACCATCGAGCAGGATCGCGACCGCAAGATGACCATCATGACCACCACCTTCATCCCCTGCGGCGCAAAGATGCCCATCATTGCGCTGATCGCGGGCGCGCTGTTCAACAACGCGGGCTGGGTAGCCACCTCCGCCTACTTCATCGGCGTGGCGGCGGTCATCATCAGCGGCGTCATGCTCAAGAAAACCAGGGCTTTCGCAGGCGACCCGGCGCCGTTCGTCATGGAACTCCCGGCCTACCATGCTCCCGCCTGGAAGAACGTGCTGCACAGCATGTGGGAGCGCGGCTGGAGCTTCATCAAACGCGCGGGTACCGTGATTCTCATCTCCTCAATTCTCATCTGGTTCACCTCCAACTACGGCTGGGCGCCTGCGGAGCCTGAAATGCCCGCCGAGGTCACCGTCTCCGCATCGGAGACCGTGGATTCTGTGGAAGCGGAACCTGCTGAGAGCGGCAAGACCTCCTTCGGCATGGTGGAGGACACCGACAAGAGCATCCTGGGCCGCGTGGGCTCGGTGGTCGCACCCGTGTTCAAGCCCCTGGGCTTCGGCGAGTGGCGGCCCACCGTGGCGACGGTCATGGGCCTGGTGGCCAAGGAGGAGGTCGTGAGCGTGTTCGGCGTGCTCTACGACACCGACACCGACGACCTGGACACCGCAACACTCCTGGAGGAGGGCGACGAGGAGCAGATCGCCACCGGCCTCTCCCCCATCGCACAGGGCTTTGACGAGACCTCGAACGGCCACGGACGGCTGGCAGCCTTCGCCTTCATGCTGTTCAACCTGCTGTGCGCCCCCTGCTTCGCGGCCATCGGCGCGATCAAGCGCGAGATGAACAACGGCAAGTGGACCTGCTTCGCCATCGGCTACCAGTGCATCTTCGCCTATGCCATCGCCCTGATCGTGTACCAGCTGGGCCTGCTGGCAGCGGGCGCGGGCTTCACCGTCGCCACCGCCGCCGCACTGATCGTGCTGATCTTTCTGGTCTACATGCTGGTGCGCAAGAACCGCTACGACGAAAACCATCTGTCCCGCAGGGCATAAAGGAGGAAACCTATGGCTACCTGGATCATCGGCGGCGTGCTGATCGTCATCGTAGGCGCAGTCGTATGGAAAATGATCTCCGACAGGCGCAAGGGCAAGCACTCCTGCAGCTGCGGATGCAGCTGCGAGAGCTGCCACGGCGCGTGCAAGTATCCCGATCACTGATAAAACCCCGAGCTTTTCTTCTCCGGACCCCGGCAGGTTCCCAGCCCCTTGGGAGCCTGCCATTTCTATCCTCCGCTGTCACAGGCTTTTTACAGGATCGTCGATTCGCCGTCCCGCACCCGGCGTGCGCCGCCCTTGACACCATGCCGTTTTCGCATTATAATTACAGTATATTTCTATGTTAAGGAGAAGATGTATGGGTACCATTTGCATTCTGCTCGGTCTGATCCTCCTGATCGCGCTCACCGGCGGCGGATTCTACCTTTCCAACACCATCGTTGCCAACTCCACCTACATGTCCCTGCTGGGCTTCGCCAATACCTCGGATTACAAGCTGGTGTACATCATCGTGGTCGGCCTGTGCTTCCTGATCGGCCTGCTGATCTGCCTGAACCTGGTCATGCACGGCCTGAACAGCAACAAGCTCAGCAAGATCCAGGCGCAGCTCAAGCGCATCAAGCGCGGCGAGCATTGATCCCGGCTGAACACGTGCCCTTTGCGGTCGAAAGGCCGCCCTGCTGAAATGGCGGAATCGGCAGACGCAGCGGACTTAAAATCCGCTATTCGCAAGAATGTACGGGTTCAAGTCCCGTTTTCAGCACCATAAAAGGACTGAAACTTTGATACAAGGTTTCAGTCCTTTCCTTTTTGTTCCTGCAAAACCCTAATGTAAAACGGCAAATGCACCCGGAAATATGAATTATTCTCGCCTTCTTCCTTCGCCGCCATCCTTGGGGCAGAATTCCACCTGAAAACCGCTTGGAGAAAATGCACCCACTTTCCTCTTTGGGTGCATAACAAAACGATTGCTCAGCTTTCGTTTTGACATTAGGGCTTTCGTTGTAACAATAGAGCTTTCGTTTTGCTGTTGGGTGCAAACGGCTTATTTCTGGCAGAATTTCCGCATTTCATCGATGAACCTCTCAAAATAGCTGACGAGAGCAGCAGGGTATTGGGCTCCCAGCGCATTGAGCAATCCTTTGATTTCTTCCTCTGGAATTACCAGGAAGCGAGAACACATACTCGGTGACGAACTGTTCCACCTCAGCAGGATGGTAATGTGAGTGGCAACCGCTCAATAACCCCCCGCACTGACGAATCCTGGCAAACATGCGATACCAACATAGCACTTGAAAACTAGAATCCAGATAAATTTGTGACTTAAAACAGTATGGAGAGAAGCGTATGGCGATATCGGAAGCAAGTCACAAGAATGAACGAGTGGAGACAGCTACTTCATGAACGGCAAAAGAGTGTGCGGGCATGTTGTGTGCAGAACAGGATTCGTAGAAACATCTGCCATTACTGGCTGAGAATCATTCAGGAAGAAGTGATTAATGGAGCAGAGTAAGTGAACATGTTTTTGTCAGGTTGAATCGGAAGATAAGGTTCCAGACACTTGCGTAGTCTAGAACCATATCTTTCTTATTATAGATGATAATTGAACGGTTCCAAAGGGGGGTTCGAATCCCGGCTCTCCTTCGCTTATCGCCAGAAGGCAGCATCCGATACGCCTTCTGGAATGGAGAGAAAATGTGACCCAGCAGCAAAAGGAACAGATTTCAAGTCTCCGGGCATCCGGCGCCAGCTTCGGCAAGATTGCTTCGGTACTCGGCGTGTCCGCTAATACCGTCAAGTCCTATTGCAAACGCAACCCAATATCAGCAGAAGCAGCGTCGGCTCCTAAAGCCACCTCTCATACAGACCATTGCCCGCAGTGCGGCGCTGTACTCAAGCAGTCACCCGGACATCGGCAGAAGCGTTTCTGCTCACCGAAGTGCCGGATGGCATGGTGGTCGGCACATCCGGAGCAGATGGTTCGCAAGAATCTGTCTCAGGTTCAGTGCCTCCACTGCGGGACAGTGTTCCTGCAGTACGGCAACCGGCAACGGAAGTTCTGCTCCCGGGGATGCTGTCTTGCCCATCGTTATGGCCAGGGCGGTGATACGCATGGCTGATGAAAAGGCGCTCATGTGCTATCAGGCTACGATGTACATTGCCCGCCGGTGGCTGGGTTCAGGTCTCATTACGGAAGAGGACTACCAGAAATTTGATAAAATCACCGCCGAGAAGTTTGGTGTATCCGTCCACAGCATCTGGCGCGACATTAACTTGATAAAGCTGCCGACTGACGGTAATATGCCACCTATGAAAGGGGGTATCTCCAGTGGAACGTACCATTCAAGTGGTTCAGCCGATGAAGCTGGCTGAACGGAAGCTGCTTCGGGTTGCGGCTTATGCACGTGTTTCCTGTGATAAGGATGCCATGCGTCACTCGCTGCAGGCGCAGGTGGATTACTACAAGAAGATGATTACCAGCAATCCCGACTGGTCATTTGCCGGCATCTATCCAGATGCGTATTATACCGGCACCAGAGATGACAGGCCGCATTTTGTGCGGCTGATCAAGGATTGCAAGGACGGTAAAATCGACAGGATCATCACCAAAACCATCAGCCGCTTTGCCCGCAACACGCTCACCCTGCTCACGTCTGTGCGCGATCTTAAACGCATGGGCATCGGCATCTACTTTGAGGAGCAGAACATCGACACGCTAACAGAAGCCGGTGAGATGATGATCACGCTCTTCGCTTCACAGGCTCAGGAAGAGAGCCGTGCCACCAGCGAGAACTGCAAGTGGCGGGTCAAGAAAAAGTTTGAAGAAGGATATACCACACACTTCAACATGGTCGGTTACCGTGCGGTCGATGGACTGGTCG